>JAJZIE010000089.1 GCA_021810725.1 Bacillota bacterium
GAAGTAGTAGGCAATGCCGCCGCGGGTCGTCACGGTCACGACGGTACCCTGAGCGTTCACCTGCACCTGCACATCCGCGGAGGGCAAGCCGTTCCGCTCGGCCGTCGCGAGGGCGACCGATTTCGCGGACGAGGGATCCGCGGGCAACTCCTGTCCGCCGGCCAGCGCCGCCGCGTCGGCCGCGGACTTCAGCTCCTGCGTCTTGATGTAGGCCCGACCGGCGTCAAGGGACAAGGACGCCACCGAGAGCAGGGCAACCGCTGCGAGAGCGAACAGGACCGTGGCCTGACCGCTCTCGGCATGATGCCTTCGCACGAGCGATCACTCCATACGCATGACGGACTGGCTGGAAATCTGGAGGGCTCCTCCGAGCAGAGGCGTCAGCAGCGGGATGCTCACGCTGATGCTGTAGCTGCCCTGGACGTCGACATCGGTGCCGCTTTGCCGCTCGGACGGCGACGGCGACACGGTGAGCGTCAAGGACGAGGGGTTCAGGCTGGGCGCCGACGCTTCGACCGTCTGCATGACCGTCGCATCCGACGCGCCCAGGCTGGCGGCGCGAGCCCCCTGCTCCACCGCCTGCTGCAATTGGAGGTAGTCCTGAAGCACGATGCCCACCTGCAGCATGCCAAGAAGCAGGAGGACAAGGACCGGAAGGATCAGGGCAAGCTCCACCGCCGCCTGACCCTTCCGGTCGGAAAGCTGCGCGCGGGTGCGGCCCCGCACGCCTCTAGAGGTGGGTCGTGATGGTGTCGAAGATGTTGCTGATGCCATTGCCGAGCAGTACGACGGCACCGACCACCACAACAGCAACGAGGGCGATGATCAGGGCATACTCGACCATGCTCTGACCTTCATGGGCGCGCAGGCGGCGCAGGAACGTGGAGAACTGGACAGCAGCCATCATCATGATGCCCCTCCTTCCCCCGCCCCGAAAAAGTGATAAGGCCTCCCGAAAGCCATCGGGAGGTCAAACCTTCTCCCTTCGGCAACCCGGCGATCATAGCCTTTTCGGCCTTAGACCCGTGGCTTTGCGTCCGACCCTTTCGAGCCGTTTGCCATTTCGCGGGGTATTCAGTATGGATCGACAATATCAGGCACAAAACCCTTGTGTCAATAGGGAAATATTCGTGGCGCCCCAAGCGCTTTTTGGGGGTGCACTAGGTGCCCACTCACCGCCGGATTCGCGCAGGCGCAGGGAAGCGCAGGCCTACTTCGACCTTCGCCGGCGGCAACGCCGAGAACGAAAGGTCGTCCCCGGGAGGTATGACCCCTCTGGGACGACCTTCATGGTTGCTGGATCTGCCGTGACACGGCCTCTATGGGCGCCCTATCAACGGATTGGCGAGGCGCCGACACCCTGGAGCTTGTTCGGCGTCGGCGCGAAGCCTGTGGTCGACACTCCAACCAAGCTTGCACCGCCGGTGTTCGGGCCATTGTGGCTCGCCCACCAGTTGCCGTGCACGGTGACGTTCGTGGCCTCGCTGTCGAAAATGCCGTAGCCATCGAAGTCGAAGTTGTTGCCCGTGATTCCGAAACTGTCGTTGCAGCCCGTGGGGGAGGCAGAGATGGATACCGCCGTGTCTCCGGTAGCAAGGTCGAAGGCGTTGTTGGAGATGGTCCCGTATCCGCCTGGCTGCACGTCGCCGGCGTAGAGGACCTGAACACCTGTGGCGACACCGGTGAACTTGTTCGCGTCGATGACGGCATCCGGTCCAATGAAGTTGCCTGAACTGCCATCGACCATGAGCAGCATGCCCGTGCTGAGGTTGTCGAAGGTGTCGTTCTCGACGTCTAGCGTGGCGGACGAGCCCGCCGCCATCAAAATGCCCCCTGCGGTGGATTGGGCCCCAGGGATCGGCGCAAACCAGTCATTCCTGATCATGACAGTCTGACCATCGTGAAGGTCCTGGTACCGGATCACCATCCCCCCTTCGCTGAAGTTGGGGGCGAACACGACGTTCTCAATATCGAGCGGCTTCAGGCTTGCGCCGTATGCTCGTATGAGGACCCTGTTGGGGAGGGCGTTCACGTTGGTGATCACCGTGCTTGGCCCCGACCCTTCGATGCTCACATCGTCCAGGACGACCGGCCCATAGAACGTGCCGCTGCCCAGCAGCACGGTATCACCCGGGCTGGCGGCATTCACCGCTTCCGAAAGTGCCATCGCTCCGGTGTACGTGTTACCGTTGACAACCGCTGTCCCGGGCGGCGCCACCGCCCCCTGTTCCGCCTGAGCTGGGGTGGCGCCCAAAGCGAACGCCATCAGCAGCGGGACCGCCGCGCCCAGCGCGGCCATGATGCCTCCAGTCCTCGTCATACGGTACTCATCTCTTCTCTGCAAGGCTGCTGGAGCTTGCGCCACCTTCCCGGAGGAGGCGCAAACCTGCGGGTGGCTTCGCGCGTTCACCTCCCCGCGTCGCAGACTGCGGCCGGCCCGGAGCCTATCCCGTACGCCCTGACGGCGGCAGAAGCACGTCATCGAGGGGGCACGCCGACCAGCCGGACTCCCGCTCGTTCCGGCGGGCGGTCAGACGGGTGCAGGTCGTGATGCCATTTTTTATCATACTATTTCCACGGAACTGGTGGTTCCATGGAAATTCCAGTGCGCAAACGCTGGCGTCTCAGCCGACGGGCGTGCAGGCCAGTGCGGCGAGTTCGCGCATCTCCTCCTCATCGACGCTGACCACCTCGCAACGGCCGATGCGCAGCGGCACGACGAGGCGATACCCTAGGCTGCCGTGCTTCTTGTCGTGCACGAGGTAGCCCCAGAGGTCCTGGGGATCGCCCTGGTAGTGGGTGGGCAGATCAAGGCGTCTCAGGAGGGCCAGCACGTCGGCCGCCTGCGCGAAGGCGTAGCGGCGCTCGGCAAGGCGCGCGATCGCCGCGAGCCCGACGGACACCGCCCTCCCGTGCGAGAGCCGGTAACCGCTGGCGGCCTCGACGGCGTGGCCCGCGGTGTGGCCGAGGTTGAGCTTGGCGCGCTCGCCGGACTCCCTCGGGTCCGCGGCCACCACCCGCAACTTGGCCCGGGCCGCGCGCGCCAGGGCGAAGTCGAGGGCGGCGCCGGCCGGAGGACGGCGCCAGGCCGCGCATGCCGCGAAGAGTTCGGCGTCAAGGCCCACGCCGCACTTCACGACCTCCGCCAGTCCGTCGCGGAACTGGTTCAAGGGCAGGGTGCGCAGGGTGTCGGGATCCACAAGCGTCGCGCGGGCTGGGTAGAACGCGCCGACCAGGTTCTTGCCCTCCGGCAGGTTGATGCCGGTCTTTCCGCCCAAGGCCGCGTCCGCCTGTCCCACAACGGTCGTCGGCACCAGGATGAGCGGCACGCCGCGCATATAGCTCGCGGCGAGGAAGCCTCCCAGGTCCGTGACGGCACCACCGCCTACGGCCACCACCGTCTCGTCGCGGGTCATGCCGCGCTCCGCCATACGCCGCAACAGGCCCTCATAGACCCGAAAATCCTTGGCCGCCTCGCCGTCCGGGACGACCTCCATCGTCGCCCGCCGCTCACCGTAGCGCAGGTTGTCGAGGAGAGCGCGCGCCCAGCCTTCGGCCAGGGGCGGCTGCGTCAGGAGAAGGCTGCCGCCGAAGCCGGAGAACGAGCCCACGAAACGCCGCGCGCCGCGCCCGAAGTAGACCCCGGTGCCGAGGCGCTCCAGGGCGAGAAACTCAACGATCCGCTCGACCGCTCGCGTCGGCGCAGATTCGGTCCAGAACCACGCTTCCGCCACCTCCTCATAGAACGGCAGGCGGTCGCGGCGGAGGATCTGCAGCCGATCCGCAGGATTGGGTGCCAGGACCGGGCGGCCCCTGCCGCCCCGCAGGCGCGACAGCAGTTGCGGATCGCGCGCCGTGAGGCCGAGAACCCGCACGTTGCGGAGTAGCCGCCGATTGTCGGGCCTCAGCACGGTCCCGCCACCCGTGGAGACCACGCGGTCCCGCCCGGACAGCGCCTCCTTGAGCGTCCTTGTCTCCTCGTCGCGGAATGCGGCCTCGCCCAGCCGCTCGTAGAGCTCCGCGGCCGGAGCGCCCAGACGTTCCTGCAGCATCTGGTCGGTGTCCAGGAACTGCAGGCCGAGGCGCTCGGCGAGTTCCCGGCCGATTCTGGTCTTGCCGGCCCCCGGCAGACCGACGAGTGCGACGATCACGGGTGGATCCGCCCGAGGTAGTGCCGGTATGCCGCTTCCACGTCCTGGAGCGCGTCGCCCGAGAACTTCTCCAGGAAGAGCTCGGCCAGCACAAGGGCCATCACGGCTTCGAGCACCACGCCCGCCGCCGGCACGGCGGTGATGTCGGAGCGCTCCACCTGCGCGAGGAACTCTTCGTGGCTCTCCATGTCCACGGAGCGCAGCGGGCGGTGCAACGAACTCAGTGGTTTCATCGCGGCGCGCACCCAGACGGGTTGGCCGTTCGAGATGCCACCCTCGCTTCCGCCTGCGCGGTTGGTCTCCCGCGTGAAACCCAGGCCATCTTGGAAGAAGATCTCGTCGTGCACCTCGGATCCGGGCCGAGCGGCGCCCCAGTTCGCGGCGCCGATCTCAAGCCCCTTGATCGCCGGGACGGACAGCATCGCCTGCCCGAGGCGGCCGTCCAGCTTGCGATCCCAGTGCACGTGCGCCCCGAGTCCGACCGGCACGCCGGTCGCCCGCACCTCGATCACGCCGCCCAGGGTGTCGCCCTTGATCCGCGCCTCGTCGATGGCGGCCACCATGGCCGCCGACGCCTCGGGGTCGGCGCAGCGGACAGGGGAGCGGTCGATGGCCTCCGGGTCCAGGACTGCGGGCGATGACGCGGTCACGTCCCCGAGGGTGACGACGTGCGACACGATCTCGATGTCGAAGTGGCGCAAGAGGGCCTTCGCCATGGCGCCCAGCGCGACGCGCATCGCGGTCTCGCGCGCCGACGCGCGCTCGAGGATGTCGCGGGCATCGCCCCTGCCATACTTGAGTGCCCCCGCGAGATCGGCATGTCCAGGCCTCGGCCGCGTGAAAGCGGCACCCGCCGGGGGCCCCTCGGGGGCCATGCGCTCCCGCCAGCGCTCGAAATCCTTGTTCCGGATCATGACCGCGATCGGCGAACCCAGCGTCTCCCCGAACCGGACACCGCCGAGCCACTCGATCTCATCCCGCTCGATGCGCATCCGCTGACCGCGTCCGTAGCCCGCCTGTCGGCGCCCGAGCTCGCGGTTCACGTCCTCCGCGGTGAGGCGCAGCCCTGCCGGCATCCCCTCCAGAACACCGATGAGCGCCGGTCCGTGGGACTCGCCGGCTGTGAGATAGCGCAAGGCCGATCCTCCTTCACGAAGCGTCTCGTTCGGACATGGCACGTTGCAGGGCCGAGGCCATCGCCTTGTGCGGCGGATCCTCGTCGTACCACAGGCGCCAGGCCAGCATGGCCTGACCAAGCAGCATGCCACCACCGCCAATGGTACGACAGCCACGCCCGTGGGCCTCCCGCATGAGCCTCGTGGGCTGCGGGCGGTAGATGAGGTCGTAGACGACGGCGGCCGACGGCATGAACTGCGGCTCGAGCGGCGTCTCGTCGCCGTGGCTGCCTACCGTCGTCGCGTTGACGATGAGGTCCACGTCGGCGAGTTCTCCGCGCTGACGCCAATCGATCGCCTGCGCCCCGAACTCCCGGCCGATGCGGCCGAGCATCTCCCGGTTGCGCCCCGCGACGCGCAGCTCGATGCCCTCGCGGGCCAGGACGGCGCACACTGCCAGCGCGGCGCCGCCAGTGCCCAGCACCAAGGCGCTGCCCAGCGGGCGCGAGAGTGCCGCGAGAGGCTGCCAGAAGCCCTCCGCGTCGGTGTTGTGCCCCTCCCATCCCCCGCCTGTGCGCCTGAGGACGTTGACCGCTCCGATGCGGCGCGCCCATGGATCGAGACGCATCACCATCTGCGCGACCGCCTGCTTGTACGGCTTGGTGACGTTGGCGCCCCTCGCGCCCAGCAGGAAGGCGCCACGCAGCGCGGCGCCCAGGTCGTCCGGCGCGACGTCCCAGAGCATGTACACCCCGTCGCGCCCCGTCGCCTTGAGCGCGGCACCGTGCAGGTCCGGAGAGAACGAACCGCCGATGCCCTGGCCGAAGAGGCCGAGCAGTTCCACCGTCGCACCGCCTTCGCAAGAAGTCGCCACCGTGGCTATGCATACGCAAAGGCCCGACGCCACCCGCGGCGGTGGCGCCAGGCATCGATCCAGGGTTAGCCGGCGCTCGAAGGGACGCGCAGGCCGGTGCGGGCGAAGTGTTGCAGGACCGCACCCTCGACGTGGCGGACGGCGCGGGTGCCGACGAACTCCTGGCGCGTCAGTGGCGTCACGAGGATGGTGAACATGCCGGCCCTGTTGCCCCCGAGGATGTCCGTGAACACCTGGTCGCCGATCACCGCGGTCGTCTGCGGCGTGGTGCCCAGCACCGCCATCGCCTGGCGGAACCCCTTGGCCCACGGCTTGCGCGCGTGCGGAATGAACGGCACGCCGAGCCAGCCGGCGAAGTCCTCCACCCTGCCCTTGCCGTTGTTGGAGAGAATCACCGCGCCGACCCCGGACCCGCGCAGGCGCTGCACCCAGGCCTTCACCTCACGCGTCGGCCTGGGCACGTTCCAGCCCGCGAGCGTATTGTCGAGATCGAGCACGACGCCCCGGATGCCGCGTCGCCGCAGCATCCGCGGATCCACGCTCTGAACGGACGGCAGGTAGAGATGCGGACGCAGCTTGGAAAGCACCGTTCAGGCCCCTTCGCGGAAGTTGCCAGCATTATAGCACACTGCCACCGGCACACCGGACGTTGTCCGGCCTGCGCGCAGCGGTATATCTTAGTAGCGCGTCTAGCCGTGCATGCGCGCCAGGGCGACAAGACCAGCGCAGGCCACGACGTAGGCGATGCCGGCGCCACGCGAGCGCCAGCTCTGCAGGCGGCGCACGCCGCCCAGCGTGTAGGCCGCGAGGAACCCTCCGACAAGCCCGCCGATGTGGTCCCAGACCCCGATGCCTGGATACATGAAGTCGAAGGCCAGGTTGAGGACGAGAATGCCGCCAAGCCAGCGCAGCAGGTAGCCGCGCATCGGCCCCCGCGCCTCGAGCGCAATCACGCCCGTGGCGCCCAGAAGTCCGAAAATGGCACCTGAAGCGCCCACGAGCACCGAATACGGCGGATAGGCGACCAGGGACAGCAGCCCCCCCAGGATGCCGCCGAGCAGGAATACGGCGATGAAGCGCTTCCACCCGAAGGCCGGCTCCACAAGCTCGCCCATCACGAAGAGGCTCCAACCGTTCAGAAGGATATGCAGCCAGTTCAGATGCAGGAAGATGGCCGTCAGGATGCGCCACCACTGCCCCTGCAACACCAGGATGTTGACCTGCGCGCCGAGGTTCACCATGCGCATCAGTTGCGGAGAGCCGCCGAGCCCGCCTTCCAGCACATACATGACCGCCAGGATGGCAAGGAGAGCATAGGTTGCAGGCAGATCGCGATAGCTGCGTCGCACAGGCGTAGCCTCCCGGCCCATTGTAGCCCAAGCGCCGCCGAGGGCGCCGCTGGCAGAAGCGAAGCGTCGTGAGGAAGGGAAGGGTTCCATGACGCGCTGGCGCATCGGCCGCCCGGCAATGCGCAGCGGCCTCGCCTCGGGACTGCCCGCGGCCGCCCTCGCATGGCTTCTATTCCTGGCCGTCGGCGGCAGCCACGGCATGGCGCGCATGGGTACGGTTCTGCCCATGGCCGTGTTCGTCATCGAGGCGATACTCTATGGCTATGCGGGCTTCCGGCTGAGGCGCTCGGGATACGACACGGGCACCGCCATGCTGGGGGGGATCGTGGCCGGCTGGACGACCGCGCTGCTGGCCGCTTTCCCGCGCAACGCCCTCCTGATGCTCAGCGCCGGTTACATGAGGTTCTTGCAGGCTGCGCCGCATCTTGGCGCGGGCAGCCCGCACATGCCCTGGCCACCTCTGACGGTTTTACTCGCCCTTGTCGGCGCCCTCCTGGCCGGATCGGCCCTGGGCGCGGCCTGCGGCTCGATCGGCGCGTCCCTGGCGCGGGCGGATGCGGCCGCACCGCCGACTCAACTGCCGTAGCGAGCGTCGGGCGCGTGCATGCCCGGGGCGGTATCGTACACCTGCCTGAGCCAAAGCTCCAGCGCCAGCAGCACATAGACCATGCGCCCATCCTGGCTCGGTCTGCCGTTCAGGCGTGCGAGCGCATCGCGAACCGCCGCCGGTTCGAAGAGTCCACGCGCCCTGGCGGTGTCGTCGGTCAGGACGTCGTGGGCGAGATCGCGCAGCGGCCCCGACAGCAGGCGCGTGATCGGTGTGGGGAAACCGCGCTTGGGCCGCAGCGCAGCCCCTGCGGGAAGATGCCGCCTCGCCACCTGGCGCAGCAGCCACTTGCCCTGCCCGGCCTGCAACTTGTAGGTCCAGGGAAGAGCGTCCGCGAGTTCCACAACATCGTCGTCGAGGTACGGCACACGCGCCTCGAGCCCGAACGACATGGTCAGGCGGTCCAGTTTCAGAAGCGCCTCGTCCGCCAGCCAGACCTCCCGATCCACCTGCAGCATGGAGCCGAGCCAGTCATGCCCCTGCGCCTGCGCCGCGGCAAAGGCGTCCGCGGCGAGCCGGCCCGGGCGGTGATCATGCAGCAGTTGCCGGATCTCGGGACGGTATAGCGCGTGGCGCTCGGGGTCTCGCCAACTCATGCCGATGCCGAGGTAACGGTCGCTCAGCGCAAGCAGGCTGCGGGCGGCGAGACCGCGCCCGGGCAGCGGCGAATCCGCCAGGGCCCGGCGCACCATGCGCGGCACCAGGCGTGAGAAACGCTCGACCACGAGCGGCTCGTCGTAACCGGGGTAGCCAGCGAACAGCTCGTCCGCTCCCTCGCCGCTCAGCACGACGGGCACGTCCACGGCCGCCCGTTCCGCGATCGCCCGCAGAGGCAAAGCGGTCGGGTCGCCGTTCGGCTCGTCGATGTCGAAATTGAGCGCCAAAA
>JAJZIE010000090.1 GCA_021810725.1 Bacillota bacterium
AGGCCCAGACGTGCTGGCCCGTCGTGTCCTTGAGGCCGCGGGCCGAGAGGTAGCGGTTGAGGCGCGCCTGGTAGATCGCCTGCAGCGGGCCGAGCCCGAGCGAGACGGTGGGAAACTGCCAGAAGTCCGGCATCAGCCACGGGTGCGGGTAGGACGAAAGCCCGCCGCCGGGCTGCAGCTCGCGGCGGAAGTGGTCGAGCTCCTGCTCGCTCAGGCGCCCCTCGAGGAAAGCCCGAGCGTAGTTGCCGGGCGCCGAGTGGCCCTGGAAATAGACCTCGTCGCCGCTGCGCCCGTCCTCGCCGGGACCGTGGAAGAAGTGGTTCTGTCCCACCTCGTAGAGCGTCGCGATCGAGGCGAAGGATGAGAGGTGGCCGCCGATGCCTTCGACGGCGCGGTTCGCCCGGACGACCATCGCCATCGCGTTCCAGCGCACCAGGGCCTCGATGCGCTTCTCGAGCTGCGGGTCGCCGGGGTACGCGGGCTGCTCCGAGGCGGGGATGGTGTTGACGTACGGCGTCGTGGGCGACGGGGCGACGTCGATGCCTTCCTGCTCGGCGCGGACGCGCAACCGGCGCAGGATGCGCTCGACGCGCGAGGGATCTCCCTGGCTCAGGACATAATCGAGGGAGTCGAGCCACTCCTGCAGCTCAAGCTCCAGTTCATCGTCACTCTGGCGGAACTCTGTTGCCATGCGTTTCGGACCTCCCCGCGGTTAGGACAAATGAAGAATGGCGCCTTCTCAGCATCTCATCGGTCAGGGGGCGCGATGCGCGCAGACCGTCCGTCCACTCTTCTTCGCAAGAGCATAGCGCATCTTAGGGCTGGAAGACAGTTCGTCGTGCACCAAATGGACGTGACTCGTGGCACCCAATGGACGGTGTGCCATGTTCCCTATGGACAGGCGTGGCCCTCAGGCGCTATGAACGTAAGCATGGAGCAGAACGCACGTGATTCTTTCATCTATGACGTCGCGGTGATCGGAGCCGGGCCGGCCGGCGTCCAGGCGGCCATCTCCGCCTGGCACCAGGGGCGCCGGGTGCTCGTGCTCGATGCCGGGGCGGTCAGCCAGCGCAAGGGCCGCGCCTACTGGGCAAAGTCGGTGGAAATCGAGGACGCGCCAGGCCTTGGTCCGATCACGGGGCCCAAGCTGCGCGCGCACCTGCAGGGTCTGCTCCGCAGCCGCGCGGCGGACGATCCGCAGGAGCCGCGCATCGCGCTCAGGGGGGCGTTCGTGCAGCGGGTGCGCCGCGAGGGCGACATCTTCTCGATCTCCGCGTCCCTGGCGCCGCTGAAGGCGGGCAGGGCGCAACAGACGGGCGACTTCAAGGCGCGCCGCGTCGTTGTCGCATCGGGATTCGAGGACGGCTGGCCGGACATCGAGGTGGCAGGCGACGGCGAACGCATGCTGGAGCGGTACCGCACGGCTTTCCGCTACGCCGGCAACCAGGGTGGCTGGCACCTCTGCATCCGCTGCGACGGGCACCTGCATCGCGGTGGCCACTTCGCGCTGCTCGGCGTCGGCGACAGCATCTACGAGGCCAGTCTGGGCGCGCAGGACTTCACGGATAGCATCACCATCCTGACGAACGGGCGACCGCACGGCATGAGCGAGGCCCAGTTGCGCCAGCTCGAGGAACGCGACATCCGCATCGACGAACGGCCGATCGCGAGCCACCTTGGGGAGGGCGTGCTGCTGCGCGGGCTGCGGTTTGCGGATGGCGAGGAGATCTACGCGGACGGCTTTCTCGTGGACGAGGGCCTCAGGCCCAACAGCGACTTCCTCGCGGACTTCAGGCTGCGCCGCAACGCGGACGGCCTGCTCGTCACGGGCGACGACTCCATCGTGCTGCGCGAGGACGGCGAGCCCGAGATGGGCCTCTACGCGGCGGGGGATATCGTCGCGGGCCAGCGCAAGCTCATCGCGACGGCCATGGCTTTGGGCCAGGATGCGGGGCTCGGCGCATCGGACTCCCTGCGGCGCTGGCAGGAGGCGCTTTAATTTGCAAAGCCTCCTGAGCGATTTCGGTAGGAGTGCGCCCGCGGTCGGCGAATAGGAGGTAGCATAGTAGTGGGGGCTGCTCAGGTTTGCTCTATCCCCCATGAGCCCGCCGAAGGGTAGGTGTTTAATGTGGCGATGCCCATGTCGGGTCAAGCCCGGGGACGCCTTTTGCATCCGCTTGTGCGCGATGGCGGAGTGTTGCGCCAAGCCACCTGGGACGAGGCCTTGCAGCGCGCGGTCGAAGGATTTGCGCGCGTAAAGTCCCAATACGGACCGGACGCTTTCGGCTGCTTCAGTTGCTCCAAGTCGAGCAACGAGCTCAATTACCTGGCGCAGAAGTTCATGCGGACGACGCTCGGCACCAACAACATCGACAGCTGCAACCGCACCTGACACGCCCCTAGTGTCGCAGGTCTTGCGACAGCATTCGGTTCCGGGGGCGGCACCGTCTCCTACGAGGAGATGGAGAACACCGATCTGATCATCCTGTGGGGATCGAACGCGCGGGAGGCCCATCCCGTGATGTTCCACCACATGATGAAGTCCGTGCGCAACCGCGGCGCGAAGCTCGTGGTGGTGGACCCGCGCCGCATCTCGGGCATCGAGTTCGCGAGCCTCCACCTGCCGGTACAGGTGGGCAGCGATGTGGCGCTCGCGAATGCGGTCGGCCACGTCATCCTGGAGGAAGGACTCGAGAACAGGGAGTTTATCGAGCGGGCCACCGAGGGGTTCGAGAACTACCGCGAGGCGGTCCGCAAGTACCGTCCCGAGGATGTCGAGCAGATGACCGGGGTGCCGGCGGCGAAGGTGCGGGAGCTCGCGCGCATGTACGCGACGGCCGACCGCGCCATCCTTTGCTGGACGCTTGGCATCACCGAGCACCACAACGCCGTGCAGAACGTGCACAGCCTGATCAACCTTGCGCTCCTGACGGGGAAGGTCGGGCGCTACGGCAGCGGCCTCGCGCCGCTGCGCGGCCAGAACAACGTGCAGGGCGGCGGCGACATGGGCGCGCTGCCGAACCGCCTGCCGGGCTTCCAGGACCTCACGGACCCAAAGAACCGCAAGCGCTGCGAGGACGTCTGGGGTCTGCCGGTACCGGAGAAGGTCGGCAAGCACCAGACGGCGATGTTCCAGGCGATGGCCGACGGGGAGATCCGCGCGCTCTACATCATCGGCGAGAATCCCGTCCAGTCCGAGGCGAACCTGCACCATGTGCGGGGCCTCTTCGAGAACCTCGACTTCCTGGTCGTGCAGGATATCTTCCTCACGCCCACCGGCGAGATGGCCGACGTCGTCCTGCCGGCCAGCGCAAGCTTCGCGGAGGCCGAGGGCACCGTGACCAACTCCGAGCGGCGCATCCAGCGCCTCAGGCCTGGTCTGAGGCCGCCGGGCGAGGCCAGGGACGACCTCTGGATCGTCGAGGAACTCGCGATCCGCATGGGCACGCCTAGCTGGACCCACCGCAGCGCGGAGGAGGTCTGGGACGAACTGAGGCGCGTGTCGCCGATCCACGCCGGCATGTCGTACAAGCGACTCGAGGAACTCGGCGGCATCCAGTGGCCCTGCCCGTCGGAGGACCATCCCGGCTCGCCGTTCCTGCATGGCCGGCTCTGGGAGAACCCGATCTCGGGCAAGCGGGCGCCCTTCGTCGCCGCGGAGCATGAGCCGCCGGCCGAACAGGTCGACGCGGAATACCCCTTCATGCTGACGACGGGACGGCGTCTCGCGGCGTACAACACCGGCGTGCAGTCCCGGCACTACGCCGCGCCGCACGGTCATCGCGAAGTGCTCGAGATGTGCGAGGAGGACATGGACCGGCTCGGACTCCACGAGGGCGACCTCTGCCGTCTGAGCTCGCGCCGAGGCAAGGTGGAGGTGCAGGTCAGCCGTTCGCGCAAGGTGCGGCCCGGCCTGCTGTTCATGAGTCTCAACCACCCGGACGAGGTGCCGACGAACCTGCTGACGCTGGACGCGACCGATCCCGTGGCGGGCACGGCCGAGTTCAAGGCGACGGCGGTGCGCGTGGAGCGCGTCGCGACGCGGGGCGCCGACAGCCATCTGGTCGAGGAGGCGGCCCAGCAGAATGCCTGAGGACGATCGTGAGATCCGGGAGCGGGTTCGCGGCCTGATCGCGGAGACGGGGCGCGAACGCAGCCAACTGCTCGAGGTGCTGCACAAGGTGCAGAAGGAGTTCCGTCACGTGCCGCGGGCCGCCGCGGAGGCGATCGAGCAGGAGATGCTCGTGCCGGTCGCCGACACCTACGGTGTCATCACGTTCTACGACCTCCTGAGCGAGAAGCCGGTCGGACGCAAGGTGCTGCGGATCTGCGAAGACGTGACGTGCAGCCTGCACGGCGCCGAGCAGCTTGCCGCGGAGGCGGAGAAGGTGCTCGGTCCGGAGGGTCAGCCGAGTCGGGGCGGCGAGGTCTCGTGGACGCGCTGCGCCTGCCTGGGGCTGTGCGACAAGGCCCCGGCGGCGCTCTACGACGAGCAGCCGCTGGCGCCTCTGGCGCCCGGGGCCATCCGCAAGGTCGGTGAAGAGCATGCATGAGAGCGTGCTGCTGAGGCGCCAGACGACCCCGGCCCTGGACCTCGGGTCCTATCTTGCGAGCGGCGGGCTCGCGGGACTCAAGAAGGCGCGCGAGATCGGTGCGGCGGAGACGGTCCGCATCGTGACGGAGAGCGGTCTCGTCGGGCGGGGTGGCGCCGGATTCCCGACGGGACGCAAGTGGGATTCGGTGCGCACCGCCTCGGATCCCGAGCGCTACTTCGTGCTGAACGCCGACGAGAGCGAACCCGGTACGTTCAAGGACCGGGTGATGATCGACGTCGATCCGTTCCTGGTGCTGGAGGGTGTCCTGATCGGCAGCTTCGCGATCTCCGCGACGCGCGCCTACATCTACGTGCGCGGGGAGTACCGCAGGGAAGCCGATCTGCTGCAGCGCTGCGCCAAGGAACTGGAGGCCGCCGGCTATCTCGAGGGCCTCGGCCCTGAAGGGCGGGCGCTCGAGATCGAGATCCGCCACGGTGGCGGCGCCTACATCTGCGGCGAGGAGACGGCGCTCTTCCGCTCGATCGAGGGTTACCGCGGCGAGCCGATGTCGAAGCCGCCGTTCCCGACGGTTGCGGGCCTCTTCCGCAAGCCCACGGCGATCAACAACGTCGAGACGGTCGCGAACGTTCCGGACATCGTGACGCGCGGGGCGTCCTGGC
The DNA here is from genome assembly GCA_021810725.1 of Bacillota bacterium. Lineage (GTDB taxonomy): Bacteria > Bacillota > Sulfobacillia > JAJZYS01 > JAJYTV01 > JAJZQO01. The sequence continues at coordinate 5,216 of JAJZIE010000090.1, forward strand.
TGAGGAGCCTCGGCACCGAACGCTCGCCGGGCATCAAGCTCTACTCGGTCTCCGGCAACGTCGAGCGGCCAGGCGTCTACGAACTCCCGTTCGGCACGCCGCTGCGCGAACTCCTGGAGCTCGCCGGGGCGCACGACCTGCAGGCGATCCTGCTCGGCGGCGCCGCGGGCACGTTCGTGTTCCCGCAGGACTTCGACATGCCACTCAGCTACGAAGCGGCGCAGGAGCGGCACGCGACGCTCGGCTCCGGCGCCTTGATCGCATTCGACCACGAGACCAACCTGTGGCGGGTCGCGGAGCGGCTCGGCAGCTTCTTCGCGCACGAGTCCTGCGGGCAGTGCGTGCCGTGCCGCGTGGGAACGCGGCGCCAGCACGAGATGCTCGAGGCGCTGGCGGACGGGCACGGCCGCGGCAGCGAGCGGGACCTTCTCGCACGGCTCGGCCAGGTCATGACCGACGCATCGATCTGCGGGCTTGGTCAGACCGCGTCCACCGCGGTGCGCAGCCTGCTCGACGCGGAGGCCAAGGGTCTGCTCGCGGTCTGAACGGGGGGGATGGGCATGGCAGATACGTTCCAGATCCTGATCGACGGACATGAGGCCATCGCCCATGAGGGCGAGACCATTCTCGACGTCTTGCGGCGTCAGCAGGTGGAGACGCCGACGCTGTGCACGCATGAGCACCTGACGCCGGCGAAGGCGTGCCGCGCCTGCGTCGTCGAGCTCATGGGCAGCCGTGCCCTGGTGGCGTCGTGCGAGCGCAAGGCGGAGCCGGGCATGGACGTGCGCACGGATTCCGAGCGCGTCCAGAACGCCCGCCGCGGCGTCTTCGAGCTCCTGCTGAGCCAGAACGACGTATCGACGGCGCCTGCTCTCGCGGCCCAGGCGGAAAGCCTCGGGGCGGATCCGGGCCGCTACCGCGGGCAGCGCTACGAGAAGGGCTTCTTCGACGACAACCAGCTCTACGTCCGCGACTACGACAAGTGCATCCTCTGCTACCGCTGCGTCGAGGCGTGCGGACCGGACGTGCAGAACACGTTCGCCCTGACGGTCGCGGGACGCGGCTTCGACGCCGGCATCGCGGCCGGCTTCGGCGGCGCCCTGCCGGACTCGGCCTGTGTCTTCTGCGGCAACTGCGTTGCGGTCTGCCCGACCGGCGCCCTGATGGACCGCCGCGAGCACAACCTGCGCGCCGAGGGCCGCTGGCAGGAGGACCGCTACGACGTGGTGCAGACCACCTGCTCCTACTGCGGCGTCGGCTGCCAGCTGGAGCTGCACGTGGATCGGGAGTCCAACGAAATCGTCAAGGTGACAAGCCCGATGGACCACTCGATCACGCACGGCTTCCTCTGCGTCAAGGGCCGCTACGGCTACAGCTTCGTCGAGGCGGGTACCGACTAGGTTGCAATTGCGGGCAGGCGGCGTCCCCCCGGGGCGCCGCCTGCCGTCTTGGAGGGGTCCTGATGGCCGGCTCCGCCCTGCGCGTAGCGCTTCTGCAACTGAGCTATCCCGGCACCCAGGAGGCCGCCTGGGCGAAAGCGGAGGCGGCCTGCCGCGAGGCCGCGCGCCGCGGAGCGGATGTCGCGCTGCTGCCGGAGATGTGGAACATCGGCTACCGCCTGCCGAATCCGGACGATGCGTCCGCGGTGCAGGCCTGGCGGCGCGAGGCCCAGACGCTTGAGGACACGGCGCTCGTCCGGATGCGGGAACTCGCGGGGGAGCTCGCGATGGCGATCGCCGCGACGTACCTCGAGCGGGGCGTGGGGCTGCCGCGCAACGCGGTGACCGTCTTCGATCGTCATGGCGAGACGGCGCTCACGTACCGTAAGGTGCATACCTGCGACTTCGGCGACGAATGTCTGGTCGAGCCTGGCGAAGGCTTCTCGGTCGCCACGCTCGACACCGCCGCCGGGCCCGTCGCGGTGGGGGCGATGATCTGCTACGACCGCGAGTTCCCGGAGAGCGCTCGCGTGCTGATGCTGAAGGGCGCGGAGCTCATCCTCGTGCCGAACGCCTGCCCGTGGGATCGCAACCGCGAGGCGCAGTTGCAGAGCCGCGCGTTCGAGAACATGGTGGGCATCGCCATGGCGAACTACGCTGCGCCGGACGAGAACGGCGGTTCGACGGCCATCGACGGCATGGCGTACGGCTGGGACGAGGAGACGCAGGACGCCAAGGCCCGCGACATGACGCTCGTCAAAGCCGGCGGGGCGGAAGGCGTCTACCTCGCGGACTTCGATCTCGACGCTTTGCGCCGTTACAGGTCGAGCGAGACCTGGGGCGACGCGTTCCGCAAGCCGAGGACCTATGCTGCCATGCTCGGACAAATGGTCCGTGATCCGTTCGTGCGTCGGGAGAGCAGGCGCTGAACATCGCAGGACTGGCCTGGAGCGGGCAGGGAGGCGAGGACGTGGCCGCAGTGATCGGAGGGGTCGGCGTCGAGTGCGTTCTGGGCGACATCGCAGGGCAGACCGGCTTCGACGCGGTGGTCAACGCGGCCAATCGGGACCTCCTGCCCGGCGGTGGCGTCGCCGGCGCGATCCATCGCGCGGCTGGGCCGGAACTCGCCGCGGCTTGTCGGCCCCTTGCGCCGATCCGGCCCGGCCAGGCGGTGCTGACGCAAGGTTTTCGCCTGCCGAACGCCTACGTCATCCACTGTCTTGGCCCGGTCTACGGCATCGACGAACCGAGCGCCGAGATCCTCGCGCAGTGCTACCGCAACATCCTCGCCTTGGCGGACGGCGTGGGAGTCGCCTCGGTCGCGACGCCGGCGATCTCGACCGGCGTCTTCGGCTACCCCATGGCGGAGGCCGCCAGGGTGGCGATGGCGGCGATCGCCTCGCAGGCCAGGGACCTCAGGCATGTGCGGAGGATTCGCTTCGTGCTGGCCGGCGCGGAGGCCCTAAGGCTCCACGAATCGGCGCTGCGTGCGACGTCGACGCCGCCAGGATAGAAGCAGGCGGCGAGGGAGAAGGGGAGGTCGCCTCAGGGCGCCTCCCCTTCTCCGCGCCTCAGCGCACGATGGGCAACAGCAGCCGCGACGGGCGCATACGGTCGTGGAAGACCTGCTGCTCGGCGACGGCCATATCGGTGCCTGTCGCGAGGTCCTCTCCGGTGTTGAGGTTCAGGGGGAACTTCGGAAACGCGCTCGAGGAGATCTCGAGGCGCAGCCGGTGACCCGGCTGCAGCCTGAGACAGGTGTTCCAGAGGTCGATCGTGAGCTCGTAGACCTCGCCTGGCGTGACCGTCCGCGCGGCGTCGAAGCCATCGCGGTAGCGCAGGCGGACGATCGAGTCGCTGAGGCGCTGGCAGAAGCCGCTCGGCCAGACGTCCAGCAGCTTGGCGGTGAAGTCCGTGTCCAGGGCGCTTGTCGACGCGTGCAGGACGAGCGAGATCGGGCCGATCAGATCGATCGGTTCGGTGGCTGGGTCACTCGTGTAGCAGAGCACGTCGTCCCGCCGCTCGACGGCGCTGTAGTCGTCGGGGCCGCCGATCTGCGACGAGGTGGGGTCGGTCAGGAACGGCACGGGCCGTCTCGGATCGTAGGTGAAGCGATCGACCGGCTCGTCGCCAGGGGCCGCCGGGTCGAGGCGTCCGTCGCCGAAGCGGCTCTGCGCCATGCCGCCGCTGTGGAGGTAGCAGGGCACCTGGCGCGAACCCTGGGGCGGCCACGTGGCGGCGTCCCGCCAGCGGTTCTCGCCCATCAGGAAGATGCGGACGGGCGGCAGCTTCGGCACATCGAGGCCCTTGAGATGGCG
>JAJZIE010000091.1 GCA_021810725.1 Bacillota bacterium
CTTGTCTTCCCCGGCTCGAACTGCGACCTCGACACCGAGATCGCGTTGCGCGAGGCCCTGCCGGGCTGGCGGGTGGAGCGCCAGTGGCACGACGGGGCGGACCTCGGCGATAGCCAGTTCTGTGTCATGCCCGGAGGATTCGCCTACGGCGACTACCTTCGGGCCGGCGCACTCGCGGCGCGCAGCGGGGCGATCGCGGAAGTGCGGCGGCTGATCGAACGGGGTGGGCTCGTGCTTGGCATCTGCAACGGCTTTCAGGTCCTGGTCGAGGCCGGCATCCTGCCCGGCGCCTTTCAGGCCAACACCGTGCAGCATTTCGTCTGCCGCGACGCGCACCTGCGGGTGGAGCGGGCTCGTTCGCCTTTCCTTGCCGAATTCTCCGAGGGTGACGTGCTGACGTTGCCGATCGCCCATCAGGAGGGCAACTACCGCCTGACCGTAGACGAGTACCGCCGCCTCAAGGGTGAGGGACGCATCGCCTTCAGCTACTGCGGTCCGAATGGCGAGTCGGGCGACGAGCACAACCCGAACGGCTCCTATGCGGGCGTTGCCGGCGTCCTGGGGGCCGAGGGCCGCGTCCTCGGCATGATGCCGCATCCGGAACGGGCGGCATGGCCCGCGGTGGGGCGCCGGGACGGCCTCGGCATTCTTGCGGCGGCGCTCGCGCCGAGACTTGAGGGGGGTGGCCACTGATGCCCGAAGCAGCGACGGTGGCCGGCCTGACCCGGGACGAGGCGCGGCAGGCGCGCCAAAGGGCCGGGCGCGAACTGAGCGCGCTCGAATGGGCGATCCTCGCCGTGCAATGGTCCGAGCACTGCGCCTACAAGCACTCCAAAGAGCTTTTGCGGTCCCTGCCAAAGGACGGGGCGCACGTGATGGCCGGGCCCGGCGCCAGCGCCGGGGTGCTGGACCTCGGAGACGGCTGGGCCTGCGCCGCGAAGATCGAGTCGCACAACCATCCCTCCGCCGTGGAGCCGCTGCAGGGTGCCGCCACCGGCCTTGGCGGGATCATGCGCGACGTGCTCGCCATGGGCGCCCGCCCCGCGGCCTTCCTGGACGCCCTCAGGTTCGGACCGCTCGACGACCCGAGAAGCGCCTTCCTCGCGCGCGGTGTCGTGGCGGGCGTGGGCCACTACGGCAACTGCGTCGGCGTTCCGACCGTGGGCGGGGACGTCTATTACCACCCGAGCTACCAGCGCAACCCCCTGGTGAACGCGATGTGCGTCGGCTTCCTGCGGCACGGCGAGATGCGCAGCGCCGCGGCGGCCGGGGACGGCAACTCCTTTCTGCTGCTCGGTGCGGCCACCGGACGCGACGGCATCGGCGGGGCCGCCTTCGCCTCCGTGGAACTGCAGGCCGACGCGGCGCAGGACCGGCCGCGCGTCCAGGTCGGGGATCCCTTCTTCGGCAAGCTTTTGATCGAGGCGACGCTGGAGATCCTGCGGGAACTGCCCGTTGTCGCGATCCAGGACCTTGGTGCCGGCGGCCTGGCGGGAGCAGCCATCGAGATGTGCCACCAGGGCGGCGTCGGCGCGGAGATTGAACTCGCGGCGGTGCCGTTGCGGGCCCAGGACCTCACGCCGCCGGAGATTCTGCTCTCCGAGAGCCAGGAGCGCATGCTGCTCTGCCTGCACCCGCAGGACATTCCGGCGGCGCGGGCGGTCGCGCGACGCTATGGCGTGGAGGCGGCCGAGGTGGGACGCATCACGGCGAAGCCGACCATGCGCTTCCTTTACGAGGGCGAATGCCTGAGCGAGCTTGAGACGGCGATCTATGCGGAGGCGCCGCTGCGAAGTCTGCCCGAGACCGCCGGGCCCAGGGTGGCGGAGAAGACGTTGACGGAACCACCCGTCGCGCGGGGAGATCTCCTCGAGATGCTCTCGCACCCGGACCTTTGCGACCGATCCCCGATCTACGGCACCTACGACCAGGACGTGGGCCTGCGCACCGTCGTCCGGCCGGGACTCGACGCCGCCGTCCTGCGCGCCGCGCCAGGAGCTCCCGGCGTGGCTGTCACGACCGACCAGAACCCGCGGCTTTGCGCCATCTCGGCCCGCCTCGGGGCGGAGCACGCGGTCGCGGAGGCGGCCCGCAACGTCATGGCGCGCGGCGCCGTGCCCATCGGACTGACGAACTGCCTCAACCTGCCGAGCCCCGAGCATTCGGCCGGCGCCGCGGCGCTGCGCGACGTGGTGGCGGGTATCCGGCAGGCGGCGCTCAGGCTCTCCCTGCCGGTGACGGGCGGCAACGTCAGCCTCTACAACGAGGCGGAAGGGGTCGCGATCGTGCCGACGCCGGTCATCGGCATGATCGGCCTCCTGCCCGATCCTGAGCGGGCGATCGGCGTCACGCCACCGCCGGCTGGCGCCGTGGTGCTCCTGCTCGGCGACCCCTGCGCGAGTCTCGCGGGCAGTGTCTACGCGGAGCTGAAGGGCCTCGGCGAGGCCGAACCCGCGGCACCGGACTACGACGCCCTGAGGCGCATGGCTGACCTGATCGGCGATGAGCGCGCGCGGGAGGAGATCCTCCTCCTGCACGATGTCGCGGACGGCGGCCTCCTGGTGGCCTTGGCGGAAGTCGCGCTGCACACCGGCCTCGGCCTCGATCTGAGGCTCGGGAGCTCGCAGGCGACGTTCCTCTTCGGCGAGCCGAGCGCCCAGTTCGTGGCGCTGGCCACCAGGGCGGACACCGTGGCGGCGGCCGCGGCGCGGGCCGGCGTTGCCTGCCGTGAGCTGGGCCGCGCGACGTCCGACGGTCTGATCAGAGTGACGGCGCCGGACACGGCGATGGAGTACACCCACGCCGAGCTCCGCAGGGCTTGGAGGCGAGAGGCATGACGGGCGAACTGCGCGAGGCGTGCGGAGTCTTCGGTATTGTCGGCCGTCCGGATGCGGCCGCCCTCACGGCGGAGGCCCTCTTCGCGCTGCAGCATCGCGGCCAGGAGAGCGCCGGCATCGCCGTGCTCGACGAGGGTGCCATCCGTCTGCACAAGGGCATGGGACTCGTGCACGAGGTCTTCCAGCTGGAGGACGTGACGCGGTTGCGCGGCGCGGCCGCCATCGGCCACGTTCGCTACTCGACGACCGGCGCTTCGCGTCCGGAGAACGCGCAGCCCCTCTACGTGCGCGCGCACCTTGGCCCGTTCGCCCTCGCGCACAACGGCAACCTCGTCGACGCGCTGCACGCGCGCGACCGTCTGGAGCGCGAAGGCGCCATCTTCCAGACCACCACAGACACCGAAGTGGTGGCGCACCTGATGGCGCGCTCGAAGAAGCCGAGCCTCGAGGAGGCGTTCCAGGACGCTCTCGGGCAACTGAGCGGCGGCTACGCCTTCGCCCTTCTGACGCCTGGGGGCGTCCTCGGCGCGCGGGATCCCTTCGGCATCCGGCCGCTCGTCCTCGGCCGGCTGCACGGCATGCCGTGCCTCGCGTCGGAAACCTGCGCCTTCATGGCGATCGGCGCGGAATACGAACGCGAGGTGGCGCCGGGCGAGGTGGTGCGGCTGGACCTTCAGGGGGGCATCCACGTGCTCACCCCAGGTGACGCGTCGCGCGAGAAGCTGTGCGCATTCGAACTCATCTACTTCGCCAGGCCCGACTCGAGATCCGACGGCGAATCGATCTACCAGGCCCGGCGCCGCCTCGGCCAGCAGCTGGCCATCGAGGCCCCCGCCCCGGCCGACGTCGTCCTCGGCGTACCGGACTCGAGCCTGCCGGCGGCCGAGGGGTACGCGGCTGAACTTTCCCTGCCGCAGGAGCTTGGCCTCGTCAAGAATCGCTATGTTGGGCGCACCTTCATCCACCCCGCGCAACAGAGTCGCGAGAGTGGCGTGCAGCGCAAGCTGACAGTGGTGAGCGAGGTGGTGCGGGGACGGCGCGTTGTTCTGATCGACGACTCGCTCGTGCGCGGCACCACGATGCGCCACCTCACGCGCCTTCTGCGCGATGCCGGCGCGACCGAGGTCCACGTGCGCATCGCGTCGCCGCGCTATCTGCATCCATGCCACTACGGCATCGACACGTCGAACCGGGACGAACTGATCGCCGCGGCCGCAGGCGAAGACGAGCTCAAGGGGCTGATCGGCGCCGACTCGCTCAGATTCCTCTCGGCTCAGGGCGTTCTCAGGGCGACCGGGCGCCCGGACCATTGCCTCGCCTGCTTCACGGGCGAGTACCCCGTCCCGGTCGCGGAGAGCGAGATCTGAAAGGGGCCAGCGACGTGAGTGAGGCATATCGGCGCTCGGGCGTCGACCTTCGCGCCAAGGAGGAACTGCTCGGGCACCTCAAGGCGATCGGACGACTCGCCTCGCGCCCGGAGGTGGTGGCGGGCATCGGCGGCTTCGGCGGCCTCTTCCGTTTGCAGGGCTACGAGGACCCGGTGCTCGTGGCGGGAGCCGACGGCGTCGGCACGAAGCTGATGCTGGCCCAGGAGCTCGGCGATCTTTCGGGGGTCGGTCAGGACGTCCTGGCGATGGTCGCCAACGATGTGCTCTGCCAGGGCGCCGAGATGCTTTTCTTCCTTGATTATATCGGGGTCGGCCATCTCGTGCCCGAGGAGGTGGCGCAGGTGGTGGCCGGCGTCGGCAAGGCCTGCGCCAAGATCGGCTGCGCGCTCCTCGGCGGGGAGACGGCGGAACTGCCGGACCTCTTTCCCAAGGGTGGCCTCGACCTCGTCGGGTTCGGCGTCGGCGTGGTGGAGCGCGAGCGCGCCCTGACGGGCCGGGCGGCCAAGGCCGGCGACCTTCTCGTCGGACTGCCTTCCGACGGCGTGCACAGCAACGGCTTCAGCCTCGTGCGCCGCATCGTGCGCGAGGCTGGGCTAGACCTCCGGGAGACCTATGGGCTGGGGCGTCCGCTCGGCGAAGTCCTCCTGACGCCCACGCGGCTGTACGGCCCCGAGGTGCTGCCGGCCCTGCGGCAGGGCGGCGTCCACGGTCTGAGCCACATCACGGGTGGTGGCATTCCCGGCAACGTGCCGCGCATGTTGCCCGAGGGACTCGGGGCTCGCCTGGACCCCGCGGCCTGGCCGGTGCCGGCGGAGTTCGAACTGCTGCTCGAGCGTGGCGACATCGCGCGCGAGGAGGCCTACGAGGTCTTCAACATGGGGCTCGGCCTCGTTATCGCGGTGGAGGCGGTCGAGGCGCCGCGCGTCATGGCGGCGATCGAGTCGGCCGGCGGCAGTCCGCGCGTGGTGGGGGAGATCCGGCCGGGAGATGGGGTGGAGCTTTGATGCGGCTCGCGGTGTTCGTCTCGGGCCACGGCACGAATCTTCGGGCCATCCAGCGAGCCGTCGAGGCGGGCTCGCTGCCCGCCACCCTGGCGCTGGTGGCGGCGGACCGCGAAGCGCCCGCGCTCGACTGGGCCAAGAGCCAGGGGCTCGCGACCTTCTTCGCCGACGCGCGGCGCGTCGGCATGCCCGCGTGGGAGCGCGACGTCCTCCTGGAGCTCGATCGCCAACGGGTGGACGCCATCGCGCTCGCGGGCTTCCTGCGTATCCTGTCGCCCACCTTCGTCGACCGCTTCCCGGGTCGCGTCGTCAACGTGCACCCGTCGCTCCTGCCGGCCTTTCCGGGGCTCGACGCGATCGGACAGGCCGTGCGCTACGGCGTCAGGGTCACAGGGGTCACGGTGCATCTCGTCGACCATGGTCTCGACGCCGGGCCGATCGTCCTGCAGGAGGCGGTCGGAATCGGTCCCGGCGAGTCCGCCGAGGCGCTTGAGACCCGTGTGCATGCCATCGAGCACCGGCTGCTGCCGGAGGCCCTGCGCCTCCTGGCCCTGGGCAGGCTCGACGTCCAGGGCCGCATCGTGCATATCGCGGAGGGATGAAGATGCCGACAGCACTCCTGAGCGTCCGTGACAAGACTGGGCTCGTCGAATTCGCCCGCTCTCTCGTCGATCGCGGCTTCGACCTCCTGGCAAGCGGCGGAACGGCGGCCGCCCTGCGGGCCGGCGGCCTCGACGTGCAGGAGGTGGCGGACTACACCCGATCGCCCGAGATCCTCGGCGGCCGCGTCAAGACACTCCACCCCGCGGTGCATGGCGGCATCCTGAGTCGTCCGATCGCAGCCGACGACCAGGACCTCGTGCGCATCGGCGCGCGCCGCATCGATCTCGTCGCCGTGTCGCTCTACCCCTTCGTGGAGACGGTGGCGTCCGGGGCGGACCGTCCGGCCGTCATCGAGGAGATCGATATCGGCGGCGTGGCCCTGCTGCGCGCCGCGGCCAAAAACCACGATCGCGTCTGGGTGGTGCCCGGGCCGCGGCACTACGGGGAGGTCCTCCAAGGCCTGGACGCGGGCGACGAGCAGGTGCGCCGGCGCCTGGCGGCGCAGGCCTTCCGGGAGACCGCCCGCTATGACATGGCGATCTCGGATTACCTCGCGGGGGCCGACTGGCCCTCGTTCCCCCTGGCGCAGGGTGTTTTCTCGCACGCCTTGCGCTATGGCGAGAATCCGCACCAAGTGGCCGCCCTGTACCGCGACGGCAGCCAGGGAATCGCGTCGGCGGACGTGCTGCAGGGCAAGGAACTTTCCTACAACAACCTCCTGGATGCGGACGCGGCCTGGCGTCTCGCGCTCGACCTGACGCCGCAGTCGGCCTGCGTCATCAAGCACCAGACGCCGTCCGGCGCGGCCAGCCTCGCTCGTCTCGAGGAGTCGCTCGCGGCTGCGGTGGCCGCCGACGACGAGGCGGCGTTCGGCGGCGTGATCGCCCTGCGCGGCGTGATCGACGAGGAGATCGCCACCTACGTCACATCGCGCTTCTTCGAAGTGGTCGTCGCCGAAGGCGTGACCGATGGCGCCAGGTCGATCCTGCAGCGCAAACCGAATCTCCGCGTGCTCAGCTTGCCGGCCGGTCGCCGCGAGGGGCTCGAGGTGCGGGTGATCGGCGGTGGCTTCGTGGCGCAGTCGTCGGACGGCGCGATGAAGCCCCCTGGGGAGTGGCGGCATGTCGCGGGTCCGGAGGCGGGGCGAGAGGCGGACCTTGGCTTCGCCTTCACCGTGGCCAAGCACGCGCGGTCGAACGCGATTGTCATCGCGAAGCAGGGCGTGACCCTGGGCATCGGCGCGGGGCAGGTCAGCAGGGTGCGCGCCGCGCAAAGCGCCTTCGAGCAGGCGGGGGAGGCCGCCCAGGGCGCCGTGCTCGCATCCGACGGGTTCTTCCCCTTCGGTGACGTCGTGCAACTCGCGGCGGAGCACGGCATCGCCGCCATCGTCGAACCGGGCGGTTCGCTGCGTGACGAGGAATCGAGGGACGCGGCGCAGATGAGCGGCATCTCGCTCTACTTCACGGGCGTGCGCCACTTCCGCCATTGATGCGCGCGCTCGTGCTTGGCAAGGGTGGCCGTGAACACGCCCTCTGCTGGTCGCTCGCGGCAGGCGGCGCGGACGTCTACGCGCTGCCGGGCAGCGACGGCATCGCCACGGTCGCGGAGCCTGTCGCCGGCGACCCGCTGCAGACGAGCCAGGTACTCGACGCGGTGCGCCGCCTCGAGATCGACCTCGTCGTGCCGGGGCCGGAGGAACCGCTCGTGCGCGGTATCGCGGAGGACCTCAGGGCGCAGGGCGTCGCGGTCTTCGGACCGGACCGCCAGGGCGCGCAGATCGAGGCGAGCAAGGCCTACGCCAAGACGCTGATGCGCGCGGCCGGCATCCCGACCGCCGCCGCGTCGCTCTGCCAGGACTTCGGCGCCGTGGAGCAGACGCTCGCCGTGCATCCCGATCGCACCGTCGTCAAGGCGGACGGTCTCGCCGCGGGCAAGGGGGTCATCGTCGCGGAGGACGCCGCCGGGGCCCGCCGCGCCGCGCGGCGGCTGCTCGGGCCGTACAAGAGCGTCCTGCTCGAGGAACGGCTCGAGGGGCCGGAAGTGTCGCTCATCGCGATCTGCGACGGCCGCGACTACCGCCTGCTGCCGTTCGCGCGGGACCATAAGCGGTTGCAAAGCGGAGACCTTGGTCCGAACACGGGCGGCATGGGCGCGTTCGCGCCTGTCACGGGTACGCCCGTCAGCGCGGAGGAGTGCGCCGAGCGCACCATCGCACCGCTGCTGACGCTTCTCGCCGACCGCGGCACTCCGTACCGCGGCGCTCTCTATGCGGGACTGATCCTGACCGAGCGCGGGCCGATGGTGCTCGAGTACAACGTACGCTTCGGCGATCCGGAAACGCAGGTGCTGATGCCGGCTATCACCGGATCCATCCTGCCCTGGCTCCAGGGAGCCGCCGACGGGCGCCTGCCAGTGGAGCAGCCACAGCTGCGTCGTCACGCGCTTGGCGTCGTGTTCGCTGCGCGCGGCTATCCGGAAGAGCCCGCGACAGGCGACCAGATCGCGGGCATCGAGGCGGCCGAGGCGGGCGGCGCGCTCGTCTTTCACGCGGGCACGCGCAAGGCGGGAGACCGCTGGACGGTCGCCGGCGGGCGCGTCCTGTGCGTCGTCGGCGTCGGCGCCGATAGCGGGGAAGCGCGCCGTGCCGCCTACGCGGGCGCGGGCGCGGTCACGTTCCCGGGGGCGCAGTGGCGCGACGACATCGGTGGCGCGCCGGGACGCTAGCCACGCCCGCGCGCGATTGGGACCTGCGGCCGAAAACCTTTCGCGTGCGCCGAACCGATGTCTCCCAACAGCCTTGGGCACTCTAGCCCTGAACGCTATCAGGGCAGGGTGGTGGCATCATGCGAAGGCTGGTTCCTCTGGTGGCCCTCACGCTGCTGCTCGGCGGCTGCACGTTGCACGTCGGCAGCTCTGAGCCGTCGCCGATGGGCGGTTCCGCGACAGGCATCGTTTCGGGAGAGAAGAGCACGACAGGGGCGGGATCAAGCCAAGGCACGCAGAGCGGGTCCTCCTCCGGCGGTTCGTCCGACATGTCGTCGGGCGGCGGCTCTTCGTCCTCGTCAGGCGGTGGCGGTTCGTCGTCCGGCGGTGGAGGCTCCTCGGGCGGCGGCGGTGG
>JAJZIE010000092.1 GCA_021810725.1 Bacillota bacterium
CCCTGCGCCTCGGGCACCAGGAAGTTGCCAGAGGCCACATAGGCACCGCTGGCCACCTCCGACCAGCCGCTGTCCAGCGAGCTCGCGGGTGCGATGGCTCCGTACTGCCAGCGCCAGAGCAGCTGGGCGACCAGGAACGCGGTCAGCAGCAGAGCCGTGATGCGCCGGCCTTGCAAGGACGATCCCCTCCCCGCCCATGCTATGGACGATGAGGGGACGGCCAGAACGCTTGGATCACCTGTTCGCCGCGAAGCGCCTCAAGCGGGGCCGCCGGTACGGGGATCCGCGTCCGCGCTGCCCTCGCGCGAGCGTATATGCAGCGGAGAACACGCCCGCCGCAAGCAGAAAGTGCCTTTCGGCCTAGCAGGAATACGGACCATCGGGTCGGAATCTTAGACGGCATGTCAGGTGGGGAGGCAGGTGTCCGCGCTAGTGATCTCTAGGACAAAGCACCATACCATCCGCTACATCATTCTGGCGGTCGTGGTCGTCGTCATCATCATCTGGCTCTTCGTGCGCAGCCGCGGCGCAAAGAAGTAGTCGTTCGCCGAAAAACAGGACGGGGTCCCTACCCCGCCCTGTTTTTTGCTCTTTAGCGCACTTTGACCGCTGGACCCTCGAAGTCGATCACCCTGCCGATGACTTTTGGCTCCGTCAGCGTGCGCGCCTCGGCGAGGAAGCGTTCGACGCGTTGCTCGGGCAGCGCGACGAGCAGCCCTCCCGAGGTGACGGCGTCCGCGAGTAGTGTGCGCATCGCCGGTGCCACGGCGGCCGCGAACTCGACGTGCGGCGCGACAAACGCGAGATTGTCGCGGCTTCCGCTCGGCACGCGTCCCTGCGCCGCCAGTTCGAGCGCCGTAGGGTGGCGCGGCACCTGCAGAGCGTCGATCTCCAGCGTCACACCACTCTGGCGTGCCATCTCCATCGCGTGCCCAAGCAGGCCGAAACCGGTGACGTCGGTCACGGCGTGCGCTCCACCCACCGCCCGCACCGCATCCGCGGCCGCGCGATTCAACTCGGCCATGGCGGCGATGGCTGCCCGCGCGGCTTCGGGGTCGGCGTCGCCATCCTTGACCGCCTTGGCGATCACGCCTGTGCCGATCGGCTTCGTGAGCAGGAGCACATCACCCGTTACGGCCCCATCCTTGCGCCAGATGTCATCCGGCCGGGCGGTGCCCGTCACGGCGAGGCCGTACTTCGGCTCCTGATCCTTGACCGTGTGGCCGCCCAAGAGGACGGCCCCGGACTCCCGCACCTTGGAAAGCCCGCCGGCGAGAATGGCCTCGAGCGTGTCCTCGCCGTGCAGTTCAGGGTCGAAGGCGACAAGGTTCAAGACCGTGCGCGGCACGCCGCCCATGGCGTAGATGTCGGACAGCGCGTTGGCGGCGGCCACCTGGCCGAACGTGTAGGGGTCATCCACGACGGGCGTGAAGAAGTCGACGGTCTGCAGGATCGCGAGATCGGGGGCGATCAGGTAGGCACCGGCGTCGTCGCGCGCTCCGAGCAGGAGCCTCGGGTCGGGAAACGAGAGGTCGAGGGACGACAGTGCGTGGTCCAGCGCCGCCGGACCCAGCTTGCAGCCTCAGCCCGAGGCCGAGGACAGCGTCGTCAGGCGCTTGTGCATGGACGTCACTCCCTTCGGTGCAGCGCGACCGTAGCATACCGCCGCGCCAGGGACCAAGTCCTATGCGTTCAGCGCATACGCCCTGGCGACCGCCTTTGCGAGCTCGTCATCCTCTCCCGGCAGCACGGTGCGTACGTCGAGCAGCAGGCGCTCGCCCTCGATACGTCCCACCACGCTCGGATGCCCGATGCGCAGGCGCTGGTGCAGGCCCTCGAGATCCTCGCCTCCGAGGGCGACGCCCCAGGACGGCAAGGTGGTCTCGGGCAGCGATCCCCCGCCGGCGCGGCCTTCGAGGGCCACCAACTCGCATGGCACGCCCGCCCGGCGCAACTTGCGGCGCAAGCTGCGGGCGGCAGCCTTCAGCTCATCTTCCGTCGCCCTGAGCATGCGCAGCGCGGGTACCGCCGCTGGCCCCTCCATGAGATAGAGTCGCAGCGTCTCGGCCAGCGCGGCGATCGTCATCTTGTCGGGTCGCATGGCCCGGTAGAGCGGGGCACGCCGCAGTTGCGCCACCAGTTCCCCGCGGCCCAGGACGATGCCCGCCTGGGGCCCGCCGAGCAGCTTGTCGCCGCTCATCGTGACGAGGTCGGCACCGGAGGCGAGCACCGCCGCCACCGTCGGCTCGTCGCCGAGCGGCACCAGCGCGCCGGACCCCAGGTCTTCAAGGAAGAGCACCCCGGAGCGCTGGGCGAGAGCCGCGAGTTCCTCCCCCTCCACCCTCGCCGTGAAGCCGATCTGACGGAAGTTCGAGGGATGCACGCGCAGCAGGGCGGCCGTGTCCGCTCCGATGGCCTGCTCGTAATCCCTGAGATGCGTGCGGTTCGTCGTGCCCACCTCGCGCAGCAGGCTGCCGCTCTCGCGCATCACGTCGGGGATGCGGAACGACCCGCCGATCTCCACAAGCTCGCCGCGCGAGATCACCGTCTCGCGGCCCGCCGCGAAGGTGCGCAGCACGAGGAAGACCGCGGCGGCGTTGTTGTTCACGACCAGAGCGGCGGGTGCGCCCGTCAGACGGCCTAGGAGGCTCTCGAGATGGTCTTGCCGGCTGCCGCGCCGTCCGCTTTCGCGATCGAACTCGAGGTCCGAGTACCCTCCCCCGGCAGCCGCGGCCGCCCTGGCAGCGCTCGGAGCGAGAGGGGCGCGCCCGAGGTTCGTGTGCAGCACGACGCCGGTGGCGTTGATCACGCGCCGCAAGCCGTCTTCGAGATAGTCGAGCCGCCTGCGGGTCTCCTCCGCGATCGCCGCCGGGGCGATCGCGGACGCAGGAACCTGATCGCCCCGCTCGATGCGTCGGCGCAGGTCCGCCAGCACCTCGCGCAGGGCTTCCCGCACCCGCGTCCGCGGGTACCGGCCGAAGAGTTCCTCGACGTCCGCCGCCGCGAGCAGGCGATGCAGCGCCGGCAGGTCGCGCATCCGCAAATCCGCCATCGCTACTCCTCCTCAGTTCCTGGCCCCGAGTGTTCCGGCGCCGCGCCGACGCCGTAGCGGGCCAGGATGGTCTCCCGCGTGATGAAGATGCCCTTGGGCTCGAGCTGGTCGCGCCGGTGGTGCAGGCGATCGAGTCCCTGCGGGTGATAGACCGTCATGACCCAGCGCAGGTAGGTGCCGGTCACGAAACGGCGCCAGGGCGTGAAGCCGAGCTCCTTCACCTCGAACCCGAACCGGCGCACCCCACGGAAGGCGACGGAGATGCCGAAGAAGACCTCGAGGTCTCGGTAGCGGGGGCTCTCCTGGATGAGCACCGCGAGTTCGCGCATCGCGCGTTCGAAGAGCGGCAAGGAGCGGATGGCCCCGAGCGCCGCGAGCTGGGGGTTGCGGAAGTGGAGTTCACCCACCACGTCCCCTTCCTTGACCATGCGTCCATCCTTGAGCGTCGCCGGGAGACCCCGGTAGGTCACCCGGCCGATCCGCAGCACGCTGCGCACGTCCCCGATGCGCTCGATGCGATTGATCCGCTCGAACCCGAGCTCCCAGACACCCCAGACCGCCTGCAGAACCCGCCGGCCAAAGCTCAGGCGCTCCTCGTGCGAGAGCAGTTCCGACAGGGTGACCGCTTGGTAGCCCTTCTCCCTGATCTGCGGCAACGCGATCTCGAGCGCCTTCGCGGTATGCAGCCGTCCATCTCCGCCGGCGTCGTGCAGCAGGTAGACCTGGCCGGGTCTCAGGTGCGCCACGATACGGTCGGCGAGCTTCCCGGGGTCCTGCGCCGGGCGCCAGTCGCCGGGGTCATACGACCAGAGCGCGACGGTCTCCCGCTGCGCGTTCGCGGCAAAAGGCAAGAGAAGGTTCATGTGGCCCCAAGGCGGGCGCATCAGCTTCGGCTCCTGGCCGCTGGCGTCCGCCACCATGCGCTTGCCGTCGCGCAGCTGACGCATCGTGGCCCAGGGGCCGAGCAGCCATGCGCTGCGGTGCACCTTGCCGTGGCTTGCGATCTCGTGACCCGCCCGGGCGATGCCCGCCGCCAGGTCCCGATGCGTCGCGGCCTCGCTCCCGACCAGGAAGAAGGTGCCCTTGGCGCCGTGGCGCTCAAGGACCTTGAGGACCTCCTGCGTCGCCGCACCCGGTCCGTCGTCGAACGTCAGGGCGATATAGTCCTCGGCGACGCGCGGCGACGCGATCAGCCCCAGGTGCAGGTAATGCAGCGCGAGCTCCGGCACGATCCAATAGATGGCGACGATCAGCACCAAAAGCCACAGCCACACCACCGCACAGGCCTCCTTGCGTTCAGTCCGCCGCGCCGAGCGGAGGACGCCGCAGGCGCTGCAGAGGGTAGGACATGTAGAAGACCGCCATCACCACGAGCACGATGCCTGCCGCTGCGAACGGGCCCTTCACACCGTACATCTGCCAGGCGTGGGCGCCGATCACCGGCCCCACCGAAAGTCCCAGACCCTCGACGCTCATGAAGACGCCCCACAGCGATCCTTCAGCCCCACCCGGCGCCACGGACGCCAACAGCGAGTTCCAGGCCGGCAGGATGAAAGCGTAGGCGAGACCCGCCATCGATCCGAAGGCGAGCGCGGCGTCGAAGGTGCGGGCACCGCCGAGCAGCAGCACGGCGATGGCCGCCAGAGTGAAGCCGATGGCCAGCGGCCCCTTGACGCCGACGCGGTCCGAGATGCGGCCGAGCGGCACCATCAGCACCACCGCCACGCCGCCGGCACCGAACAGCAGTTCCGCGTAGGCGAGCGGGTTCAGGTGCAGGACCCGCTGGGCGAAGAGGTTCAGGATGGGCAGAAAGAGTCCCAGGGTCAGCGTCTGCGCGAACATGCCCGGCAGAAGCGGACGCACGTGCCAGAGGGCCTGACCGAGCGCACGCCACGGCGTCTGCGGCCGCCGCAGGCGCCTCGTGATGCCGGTGACCGCTGGAGCCCAGAACAGGACGGCTCCCTGTCCCGCCACGAGCAGTAGGAAACCCCAGACGAAACTGCCATGTATCGCGAGGTTCGTCAGGACGGGCCCAAGCCCTGCCCCGACGAGCCAGGCGGCGAAGACGTAGCCCATGACGCTGCCGGTGCTCTGCAGCCTGTCGCCGGTGGCCTCGGTGACGGTAGCCGGCCAGAGCGGCGCGGTGCCTACCCCGTAGAGGCCAGTGAGGAGATAGAGCGGCACATGGTGCCCACCCAGCGCGAACAGCAGCACAAGCGCCACGAAGGCGATGCCCATGCCGACGGCCAGCACCCTGCGCGTGCCGTACCGGTCGACGAGCCAGCCAGCCGGCGTGCGTCCGATGGTGTCGACGAGATAGTGGATGGAGATCGCCCAGGCGGCCGCCTCCAGTCCGACGTGCCAACTGCCTGTCGCGAGCGCCGGCAGGACCGTGACGAGAAGTCCCGTGCGCACGAACTCGCCCAGAAGGACGATGAGTCCGAGCTTCAGCGGCCGTGCCAATACGCCACGTCCTTTGCGATGTCGGCCGCCGCGTTGGGCCGTGCGATGCGGCGCGCCGCGTCCGCCTGCCCCTTCCACAGCCCTGGGTCCTGGCACATGCGACGGAAGGCCTGGCGCAGATCCTCGGCCTGGCGCACCCAGGTGCCCGCCCCGGCGCTCTCGATATAGGCCGCGTTGACCTGTTCCTGACCGGGGATCGGACGATAGATGAGCATCGGCCGGTGGCAGCTGAGGGCCTCGGTCACCGTCAGGCCGCCCGCCTTGCCGAACACGAAGTCGCACGCCGCATAGAGGTATTCCATCTCCTGGACGAAGCCGAACACGACGAGCTTCGTCCGCCCCTTGACGGGGATCTGGCCGAGCGCCTCGCGCAACTGCGGGTCCCGGCCAGCCACGGCGAGAATCTGGCAGTCGAGGTCCTCCGCCATCAGTTCCTCCACGATGCGCGGGAAGCCTCCGATCATGCCGTAGGCGCCGGCCATGGCCAGCACCGTCGGTCTGTCGTCGATGCCCAGATGGCGCAGGGCCTCCTCGCGCGTCGGTGGCTGGACGAACCTCGGGTGAACGGGGATGCCGGTGACGAGGACGCTCTCGTCCGGCAGCCCTCGCCGCAGGAGTCCCTCGCGCACCGCCTCCGACCCGACGTAGTAGCGGTCCACGTGCTGGTGCAGCCACTGCGAATGGACGGTATAGTCGGTCACGACGACGAGGTTCGGCACATCCAGGCGTCCGCGTTCCTTGAGGGTGGAGACGACACCCGCCGGCGTCGGGAAGGTATTGAGCACGACGCGCGGCTGGCGCGTTTGCACGTGCTCGAGCAGGCGATGGCGCCCGAGACTGTTCAGGAATCGCTGTAGCGGAGAATCCGGAGAGATCTGCGACGTGCCGCGATAGAAGGCGCGCCACGCGATGGGGGCGTGCCGGACGCTGAGAACGTAGGTGCGGGCAATCAGGCGGTTGAGGCGCCGGTCCACAAAATCGAAATAGTCCTCTTCCCAATGGACAAGCGGCGGGTGAAGCGCGTCGAGCGCCAGGCCAACGGCCTGGGCGGCACGGCGATGCCCCTCCCCGTACATCGCGGAGAGCAGCAGCACGCCATCGGCGGATCCTTGGGACGGGCGCGCGGCGTCCACCTCCAAACGGCGTTCACCGGTTGCAAGCTGCGACGGAAAGCACCTGGCAAGGCATGGGGTCATGTCCGGCCTGGCCAAGGATACTATAATTGCCCGCGTCGAGGAAACCAAGCCAGCGACGCCGTTGCTGGACCGGTCTGGGCATCCCTGCCCGTTCGCCGGTGAAGACTAGCGCAGCGAGAGGTGGTTCTCACCGTGCCTGGTTCAGGTCCTACGAGATGGAAGCGCGCGTCATGACCATCCGCTCAAGGCTCTGGATCGTCCCGGCGATCGCCGTCATGGCCTTGCCCAGCCTGCTTGGTGCGCCCCCCGCGACGGCGCAGGAGGCGGCGTGGCGTCAGCTGCGCCTCGCCGCCGCGGGACCTGCCAAACCCATGCGCGCGGGAAGCGTTGTCGCGGCGCAGCGGTACCAACGGCTGCAACCCGGCCAGACGGTGCAGCGGCAGTCCACCCTCTACCGCGACCAGAGACGCGTCCTCGCCGCAGGGCGGGAGGGTATCGTCGTGCATCGCACGCCGGCCCGGGTGGGCCGGGACAGCCTGCTTCGCCGCCTGCCGGAAAGCCGGGCGCTGAGGAGTCGGCCCGTGCCCGCCAAGGTGGCTGTGGGCACCATGCCGGTGCACTATCTCGTGCGCGGGGGCGTCACCTACCGCTACATGCGCCGCATTCGCCTCGTGGCCACCGCCTACAACGCCAGCTACGCCCAGAACGGGCCCTGGGGCGCCACGGCGGCATGGAACGGAATGCCGCTCGTACGCGGCATGGTCGCTGTGGACCCGAGCGTCATCCCGCTCGGCACGCGCCTCTATGTCGACGGGTACGGACCGGCGCTCGCGGCCGACACCGGATCCGCCATCGTGGGCGACCGCATCGACCTCTACTTCGATCGCAGTGCGCAGCAGACCGCCAATTTCGGCATCAAGACGCTCAACGTCTATGTCCTTGGTCCCGCGAGCGCGTGACGTGGAACACAGCGGCCGCTATGCTGTTGGCAGACACTAGCCGAGTGGAGGTAGGACTTGCGGATCAAGCTGCTCTATTTCGCCTATGCGCGCACGGTGCGCGGCAAGGCTGAGGAATACGTCGAGTTGGCGGACGGCACCACCGTCGAGGCGCTGCGTGCTGAGCTCGCCACCCGTCTGGGCGCCGCCGTGCCACAGTTCCAGCTTGCCCGCAACGCCGGCTACGCGAACCCGCGGGATGAACTTCAGGACGGCGATGAGGTGGCGGTCATTCCGCCGGTCTCGGGGGGCCTGCCGCTGGTCGGGCCGGAGCCCGTCGACGTGGCCAGCCTGATCGCGGCCGTTTCGGGCCCCGACAAGGGTGCCATCTCGGTCTTTCTCGGCACGGTGCGCAACGAGTTCGAGGGCAAGCCCACGGCTGCCCTCCACTATGAGGCCTACAACGCGATGGCCGAACGCGAACTCGCGCAGATCGTCGATGCGGCCGAGCGTCGCCACGGCTGCCGCGTGTCTGTCTACCACCGCACAGGCACCCTGCAGCTCGAGGAGGTGTCGGTCGGCATCGCGGCCGCCGCGGCGCATCGGGCCGAGGCGTTCGCCGCCTGCCGCGAGGTGATCGAGGAGATCAAGCTGCGCGTGCCCGTCTGGAAGCGCGAGATTTCCCCGGAAGGGCTCGAGGCTTGGCACGGCGAGGTCTCCCAGGGCAACGACGGCTCCGCCTGACAGCACATGGATTCTGTCCTGACGAAGGACGGCTGGCCGGGCATCTTGCACTGGCCGTCCGCACGCAAAAGAGGTATGGTGCCGTCAGGAGTGAAGGTCTTGTCGGATCATGACCTGCGGCCCAAAGCGCCGCAAGTTTCGGATATGCTCGGGCGGCCCCTCAGAGATCTGCGCATTTCCCTGACGGACCATTGCAATTTCCGCTGCGTCTATTGCATGCCGAAGGCCGTATTCGGCACGCGGTACCGCTTTGTCGACCATGCCGGCCTCCTGACGTTCGAGGAGATCGAACGCCTCGTCCGCCTCTTCGCGCAGCTCGGCGTCGGCAAGCTACGCCTCACGGGTGGCGAACCGCTGCTGCGCCCGCACATCGAGGATCTGATCGCCGCGCTCGTCGCGGTGCCCGGCATCGAGGACATCGCCGTGACGACGAACGGTTCGCTGCTGACGGCAAAGAAGGCCAAGGCCCTCAAGGACGCAGGGCTCAGGCGCGTCACCATCAGCATCGACTCGCTGAGCGACGAGACCTACCAGGCGATGAACGACGTCGGCTTCCCGGTGGAGAAGGTGCTCCAGG
>JAJZIE010000093.1 GCA_021810725.1 Bacillota bacterium
AAGACCCGACGTCGCCTGAGACTCAGGTGGCACGGGCAGTGTCCGGAGAAGCAGGAATCGAGAGATGCGCAGGTTTGCTCAGACGTGAGTGGATTTGTGCAGATTGAAAGGAACGGTTCGCCGAGTTCTTCCCTGTGGCGGAGGTGCAGCCTTGGCGCAGCGTGCAAATCGCACATCGGACGCGGCCAAGCCTGACGCCAGGGACCGCGTTCCGGCCCATCCGGTGCGTCACACGTCCCCTAGGTTGCTCGTACCCTTGGGGCGCCAGGCGATCGCCGCCGACGCCCTCAGTTCACATCCGCACCACACCGAGGTGCGCATCTCGCGCCTCGACAAGGCATATCTAACGTGGTGTCAACAGTTGCCTGATTTGCTGGACAAACCCGGACATCTGTTGTTCGTGCCGCCCCAGTGCCGACCTGTGTCGGTTGTTCTCGGGACCCGCTTGCGCGGGTGCCGGCCATCCTCACGCATGAGCCGTGGCCGGCGTGGGCGGCGCCCGGTCACGTGCGTGGGGAGGCGCCGGAAGGGGGTACGTCGTTGGAATTCAGCTTCTACGGTTCTCCGCCCGACGCTTGCATGCAGGGATTTTCCGAGAGGCTCTCGCAGGCGCTGGCAGGAGCCGGACATGTGCAGGGGCCTCCGGAACAGGCCAAGCTGATCCTTTCGTTCGTCGACCAGGATAGGCCGCGTCCGTTCAGGCGGCGGGCGCAGGCGACCTATATCGTCGCGCTTCTGCGCCTGCAGGAAAGCCCCGAGGACATTCTGCGCGGCGCCTATGCCTGGATGATCCGCTCGCTCGCCAACCTGATGATCGCGGTGGTCGGCGACGAGCGGAATCCGAAGACCTACTTCATCACGCTCGAGCGTGGCTATTACGAGACCAGGGCGCCGTACCAGTCCGAGCGGCATATGCAGGAGCTCGTCGAACGGCTGACGCCGCTCGCGGCGTCGCACCTGATCGTGGACAACGTCTTCGACCCGGACCTCGAGGAGGACCTCTGGGACGGGGGCCGCGAGATCGACCAGCTTGACCGGGCGGGCAAGACCCTGGACGGCTGGGGCGTCCTGCCGACGCCGTTCCCGATCGAGGACATCCTGCCGCCGGACGAGTGGCGGCACGTGCAGCTTCTGTTCCAGCTGGGCGGCCTCTCCTACGGCAACCTCAGCATGCGCCACGACCCCCGTCGCTTCTGGATGTCCGCGAGCGGCGTGGACAAGTCGCACTTGCGCGAGGTCGGCAAGGACGTCCAGATGGTGAAGACGTTCGATCCCGAGGTCAAGGCGATGCGTCTCTCGCAGCCGCCGGGGATCAAGGGGCGCCGGGTCTCGGTGGACGCCATCGAGCACCACATCATCTACCGCGAGCATCCCAAGGTCGGGGCGATCATTCACGTCCACGCCTGGATGGACGGCGTGCGCTCCACCGAGATCAACTACCCCTGCGGCACGATCGAGCTCGCCCAGGCGGTGGCGGAGGCGGTGCGCGAGGCCGACGATCCCTCCCGGGCGGTTGTCGGGCTCAAGAACCACGGACTCACGATCACCGGCCGCGACCTCGACGACATCATGGAGCGGGTCGACGGCAGGATCGTTTCGCGTGTCCCGATGGCCTGAACGTTTGCGTCTCCGCCCCTTCGCGGTGCGGTTGGCCGGAAGGAAGTGCAGCAGGTGCCCAAGGCGTTGGCGGCCGTGCTCTGGGACTACGAGGAACCGCTGCGGGTCGAGGAAGTCGAGGTGGATGAACCGGGGCCCGGCGAGGTGCTGGTGCGGATCGCGGTTGCGGGGATCTGCCATACGGACGAACACGTGATCACAGGGGACCTGCCGCTGCCGGTGCCCATGGTGCTTGGGCACGAGGGAGCCGGTGTCGTCGCCGCCGTCGGCGAGGGTGTGCAGGGCGTCGCGGTGGGCGATCGCGTGGTGCTGTCTTGGCTGCCCGAGTGTCAGGAGTGCGTCCCGTGCCGGCACGGCTGGACCGGGATGTGCGAGACGACCAAGAAGGCCGCGGAGAAGGGGACGCTCTGGCGTGGACGCCAGGGTGTCCACAGGCAGGGCGAGGAGCTGCACGTCATGAGCCTCGTGGGCGCGTTCGCGCAGTATGCCTTGGTGCCCGCTGGCGGCGTCGTGCCGGTGCCCGAAGACATTCCGCTCGAGCTTGCGGCTCTGATCGGCTGCAGCGCGACGACGGGCTACGGCGCCGTCGCCCATGCGGGCAAGATGCCGGCCGGCGTGCGGGTGGCGGTGATCGGCGTCGGCGGCGTCGGCCAGAGCGTCGTGATGGCGGCCCGCATGCAAGGGGCCGAGCGCATCATCGCCGTCGACCGCTCTCCCGAACGCCTCGAGGAGGCGAAGCGGCACGGCGCCACGGACGTCGTGCAGGCCGGAGCGCAGGATCCCCTGCAGGCCATTCTCGACCTTACGGACGGATACGGCGTCGACCAGGCCTTCGAGGTGGTGGGTACGCCGGACACCATCGCGCAGGCGTTCAACGCGCTGAGGCCTGGCGGTACCGCGGTGGTGGTCGGCGTGAGCCCGCCGCACCTCGACGTCTCCCTCAACGCGTTCACGTTCCCGTCGCAGCAGAAGACGCTGACCGGAACCTGGTACGGCGGAGGGGTGCTGGCGGACGACGCGCCGCGACTGTTCGAGGCACACCGTCAAGGCACGTTCGACCTCGGCGCCCTGGCGGGCCCGACCTTCAAGCTCGAGGAGATCAACGAGGCGTTCGACGCCATGCGCCAGGGCAGGGCCGGGCGGCCTCTCCTGCGCATCTCGGACGACCGCTAACGACAGGGGGAAACCGTCGCATGGGTGCCTACTTCCAGGACGCGGACGAAGTCTACCGTGTGCTCGGCAGCTTTTTCGAGTCGCTGATCCCGCTGCCGCAGGCCAGCCTGATCCACAAGGTCGGGGGGACGGTGCGGTTCCAGTTCCACGATCCCGACGCGTTCGTGAGCTGGGTTCCGGAAGACCCGGCCGAGACGGGCAAGGACTTCCACGTCGTCCTAGGACCCGACCAGCCCGAAGCCACCCTGATCTTCGACCAGGCGGCGGATCTGGCGAACCGCTTCTGGCAGGGCCAACTCGACCTTGCCCAGGCGCTGTCACGCCAGCAGATCCGGGCCACGGGGCCGCTCTCGCGCGCCATGAAGCTTCTGCCGAGCCTCGACGAGATCTATCCTCTCTACCCCGACCACGTCCGCAGCATCGGCCGAGAGGATCTGGTGCTGCCTTGAGCGTCGAGATCAACGCCGATCTGCTGGACGGTCGGCTCTCGCTCGGCGGCGAGCGGCGCCCTGCCGCAGGCGGCGCCATGGCGCCGGACCTGAGCCCGTCCACGGGCGAACCGTTCGCGGAGGTGGCGGAGAGCGGCGAGCAGGACGTCGACGCCGCGGTGGCGGCGGCTGCCGCGGCGCATCAGACGGGGGTCTGGCGCAGCCTGCCGGTGCTCGAGCGGCAACGCATCCTTGCGGGTATCGCGACGCGGCTGCGCGAGCGCACGATCGAGCTCGCGCGCCTCGTGGCGCGCGAGAGCGGCATGCCCCTCTCCGCCGCGCGCTTCATCGAGATTCCCATGGCCGCCGACGCCTTCGACTACTTCGCCGCCGCCGGCACCCTCGTGCACGGGCGGACGCTGCCCTTCAGCCTGCAGGGCGCCACCACCCGGTACATGACCTGGACGCAGAAGCAGCCAGTCGGGGTGGCGGCCCTGATCACGCCTTGGAACTTCCCCTTGCTCATGCCGGCGTGGAAAGTGGCGGCGTGTCTCGCCGCCGGCGCGACAGCGATCCTCAAGCCGGCTCCCGAGACCCCGCTCGTGGCTCTGGCGCTCGCCGACGCGGCACGGGATGCCGGACTGCCGGAAGGTGTCCTCTCGGTTCTGCCAGGCGGCGACGCGGTCGGGTCGGCGCTCGTCCGTCACCCCAAGGTGGCGAAGATCGCCCTCACGGGCAACACGGAGACCGGGCGGGTCGTGGCCGCGGAGGCGGCGAGAAGCCTCAAGCGCGTGTCGCTCGAGCTCGGAGGGAAATCCCCCAACATCGTGTTCGCCGACGCGAACCTCGACGACGCCGTCTCGGGGGCGCTCTTCGGCATCTTCTTCAACTCGGGCCAGGTCTGCCAGGCGGGCAGCCGCGTCCTCGTCCAGCGTCCGCTCTACGAGCGCTTCGTCGAGGCGGTCGTGGAGCGGGCCGGCGACCTGATCGTGGGCGACGCCGAGGACCAGATGACGGACCTTGGCCCCCTGGTGAGCCATGCGCAGTACGGGCGTGTCGCCGGCTACGTCACGAAGGCCGTGGACTCGGGCCTTCGCCCCGTCCTCGGCGGAGCGCAGCAGCGCGAGGCGGGCGGCTACTTCTTCCAGCCCACCGTGTTCCGGGACGTCGAGCCGGGGTCAGGCATCGCCCAGGAGGAGATCTTCGGCCCGGTGGCCGCGATCATGCCCTTCGACCGGGACGAGGAAGCGCTCGAGATCGCGAACGGAACGATGTACGGTCTCGCGGCGGCGGTCTGGACGCAGGACGTGCGCCGGGCCCTGCGCTTCTCGCAGCAACTCGACGCCGGCACGATCTGGCTCAACGCCTACCAGGTCCTGACGCCCACCGCGCCGTTCGGCGGCTTCAAGCAGAGCGGCTATGGCCGCGACCTCGGTGTCGAGGGCGTGGAGGCCTTCCTCGAGACGAAGACCGTCATCGCCGATCTCAACGACCAGCCGATGCAGTATTTCTGATCGGGCCCGAATCCCCGCCCCGCCTGACGGCAGGCGTATCCCGAGAACCGCAAGCGAAGGAGGCCTTCCATGATTCGAACCGTGCTCTTCGACCTCGACGGAACCCTGCTCGACATCGACGTGGACAACTTCATCGAGACGTACACCCGGTCGGTCGCGGAGCGGCTGATGCCGGACGACAAGGAACGCGGGCTGGCGGTGTTGGCCGGTTCCACCTACGCGATGCTGGCGCCCGAGGTGAACGAGGATTCGAACCAGGCCTGCCTCCTGCGCAAGCTGAGCGACACCCTGGACCGCTCGCCGGCGGACCTCTGGCGCGCCATCCACCACGCGTCGAAGGAGATCCTGCCGGGGCTGAGGGCGATGGCGAAGCCGATCGCGGGGGCTGCGGACGTCGTGCGGGCGATGCACGAGCGCGGGCTCAAGGTGGTTGTGGCCACGATGCCGATCTACCCGCGCGATGTCATGCTCGAGCGCCTGCGCTGGGCGGGCGTGAAATCGGACTGGATCGACCATGTCGCCTGCCTCGAGGCCAACCGCAGCGCGAAGCCGCATCGCTCCTACTTCCTCGAGATGGCGGACGCGGTGGGCGCCCAGGCGGAAGAGTGCCTGATGGTCGGGGACGACGAGGACCAGGACATGCCGGCGCTCTCGGCGGGCATGGCGGTGCATCTCCTCGCGCCGCCGCGCGGCAAGCCGGAGCCGACCGAGCGCCTGCGCTTCGGCCGCATCACCGATCTGCAGGCGATCTGGGCGGACGCTCTGGCCTGAACCGAGACGCGGAGCCGAAAGTCTTGGCACCACGTCACGGGCCCGGCCAGGCGACCTCCTCGGAACGCAGGCGGTACCAGGGCTCTTGCCGGCCCTCGTAGTAGCGGCCGACCCAGTCTCCGGTCCGGGCCATCCAGGTGCGCATCGGCGTCCAGGCGAACGCGAGCCGGTCGGCGACGCTCGAGACGTCGAGCGCGACGCGATAGGGGAGTGGCAGGCGGTAGACGCCTTCGACCGCGAATGGAGAGCGGTCGAGGGCGTCTCTTGTCGCGTAGCGGACGTCGGCCTGTCTGCCCAGGATCTCAGCCATCAGGCCGAGGTACTCCTCGTAGGACCAGAGTTCCGGCTGCGCCGCGTTGTGCACCGCGTACGTCCTTGGCGGCCGCGCCGCGGCCGCCGCCAGGATGCGGGCGACGTCGCCGGAGTAGGCGACTTGGCAGGGACCCGCGTGCACGCGGGCCTCCATCGGCAGCCAGATCGGGCCGCCATCGGCGGTGCGCAGCCAGAACCAGGCGAAGCGCCCGTCCTCGGTGTAGGGGCCCATGATCTGAGGTGCCGGGCGGACGATCGTGAGCGGCAATCCGCGCTCGAGACAGTCTTCCAGGAGGCTGCGCTCCAGGAGTCGCTTGCCCTGCACGTAGCGGCCGTGCGGCGAGTCGTCCTGCACCAGTGCGGTGAGAGAAGCCGGGGGGGCATCCTGCTCCCTGAGCGCCGCGGACGGCCCGAGCTCCCGCGCGCCCAGGGCGGAGTAGACAAAGGCCGTGCTTGTCAGCACATAATGGCCGATGCGACCTTCGAGGGCTCCGAGCACGGACTCCGCGTCCTCGGGGACATAGGCGACATTGTCGATCAGGGCGTCGAATGTGCCCTGCGCGGCCTTTCGCACCGCCGCCGGATCGCGGCGGTCCCCGAGCACGTGCCGCGCCCCGGATGCCTCGATGCCGCGGTTGCCGCGCGACAGCACGACGACGTCGTGCCCCTCGGCCAGGAGATGCGGCACGAGCTGGCGTCCGATCAGTCCCGATCCGCCGATCACCAGGATGCGCATGGCATGCACTCCTTCTTCCCATGGAGGTTTGTCCGCGGGGTGCGGCCGTCCCTGCCTGGGCCCGATCGGCCAGCGAGGAGGGCCCTTGCGCAGGCTGACCTGCTTGCGGCGAGATGTACAATGAACGGGGTGAAGATCAAGGTGGCGAAGGCACCGGAGACGCTCGACGGCTGGTTTTGCCTGCATAACCTGTACCGCATCGACTGGTCCCGCTGGCAGGCGCTGGCGCAGGACCGCAAGGATGCGATGCTGGCCGAGGCGGAAGGCCTGATGGCGAGAGAACAGGCGAAAGAGGCCGATCACCTGGGCTCCAGCGGCCACTACTGGCTGCTCGGTCACAAGGCGGACCTCATGGGTGTGCATTTTCGGCCGACGCTCGAAGACCTCGCGGCCATCGAGAATGCCTGGGCGAAGAGCGAGATCGGCAGCTGCCTCGTTCCAGCCTACTCCTACTTCTCCGTCGTGGAGCTTTCGACCCACACGTCGGCGCCACGCACCGAGGAGGCGGCTCGCGAGGCGGAGGCCGCGCTGCGCCACCGGCTCGAGCCCGATCTTCCCCAAAGCCGGTACGTCTGCTTCTACCCGATGAGCAAGCTGCGCGGCGAGCAGCACAACTGGTACATGCTCGACGCCGCGGCGCGCCGGGACCTGATGCGCAGCCATGGCGTCATCGGCCACAGTTACGCCGATCGGGTGCGGCAGATCATCACGGGCTCCATGGGCCTCGACGACTGGGAGTGGGGCGTGGATCTCTTTTCCGACGATCCTCTGCAGTTCAAGAAGATCATCTATGAGATGCGCTTCGACGAAGTCAGCGCCGTATACGCGCTCTTCGGCTCCTTCTTCGTGGGCATGAGGCTCGCGGCCGGGGACCTTCGCCAGTACCTCGCCCAGGCGTGAGGTGGCGTCAGGCCAGTGAAGGGAATCCGTAGAAGGGAGCGTCACACATGTCCCTCGATTTCGTAGCGCAGGAGATCGAAGAGCTGAAGCGCCAGGGCGTCTTCCGCCCCTTGCGCGTCCTGAGTTCGCCCCAGGGGCCTCGTGCCGTGATCGACGGCAAGAGCGTGATCAACATGAGCTCGAACGACTACCTCGGCCTCGCGAACGACCCGCGCCTCAAGAAGGCGGCCATCGCCGCCACCGAGCGCTGGGGCGCCGGAACGGCCGCGGTGCGCACGATCATCGGCACCATGGAGATGCACCTCGAGCTTGAGCGGCGTCTCGCGAAGTTCAAGGGCACCGAGGCCTGCATCGTGTTCCAGAGCGGATTCACCTGCAACTCCGGCGTGATCCCGGTGCTGGTGGGTGAGGGCGACGTGATCATCTCGGACGCGCTGAACCACGCCTCCATCATCGACGGTTGCCGCCTGACGCGCGCCGAGATCCGCCGCTACGCCCACAAGGACATGGCGGAACTCGAGCAGCAGCTCAGGGATACCCAGAACTACCGCCGCCGGCTCGTGATCACGGACGGCGTCTTCAGCATGGACGGCGACATCGCGCCCTTGCCCGAGATCGCGAGGCTCTGCAAGAAGTACGACGCCATCAGCTACGTCGACGACGCGCACTCCTCCGGTGTCCTGGGCAAGAACGGGCAGGGCAGCGTGCACCACTTCGGACTGCAGGGGCAGATCGATGTGCAGGTCGGCACGCTCTCGAAGGCGGTCGGCGTCCTGGGTGGCTACGTCGCCACGACCCGCGGCCTTGTGGACCTCCTGATCCATCGTGGACGCCCCTTCCTCTTCAGCACCTCGCACCCGCCGGCCGTGACGGCGGCGGCGATCGAAGCCGTCGACATCATGGAGCACGAGCCCGAGTTGATCGCCCGCCTCTGGGACAACGCCCGCACCTTCAAGGAGGGCCTCAAGGCGCTCGGCTTCGACACCGGCAAGTCGGAGACGCCGATCACCCCGGTGATCATCGGCGAGGAGCGCGCAGCCATGGAGTTCTCGGACCGGCTGTTCGAGAACGGCGTCTTCGCGCAGGGCATCGCCTTCCCGACCGTGCCCCGCGGCCAGGCCCGCGTGCGCACCATCGTCTCCGCGGCCCACTCCAAGGACGACCTGCAAGAGGCCCTGGACGCCTTCGCGAAGGCGGGCCACGCCGTGGGCATTCTCTAGGAGATGGCGCGCCGAGGCGTCTGGCAGGAAGCTGGCCTCTGGCTGACGATCCTGATCTGGAGCCTCAATTTCCTGGCGGTGAAGATCGGCGTCGGCGACCTGCCGCCGACGGTCTTCACCGCCCTCCGCTTCATCGTAGCCGTTCCCGCGCTCTGGCTGCTGGCCGCGCGGCAGGGTGGCACCAGGATCGCGCGCGAGGATTATTGGTGGCTCGCCCTGAGCGGCATCGTC
>JAJZIE010000094.1:0-3744 GCA_021810725.1 Bacillota bacterium
AAGGGCCAGGGCGCTGCCGAGCGCGAGCAGTTCGAGGGTGGGCATCGCCTGGGCCGCGGCCAGGTAGACACCGCCGGAGACGAGCTGCCCGAGCCAGCGCAGAAACTGCAGCGGCAGCGGGAGGTTCTGCCCGATCGCTGCGGCTACCTGCGCGACCTGCGCTGGCGACGCCTTGGGACCGGCCATGATGGCGGCGATGTTGTAGGGCATGAGATGCAAGAGCGCGAACGCCGCCAGCGATACGACGACCAGGGTGAGCGCCGCCTCTCCCAGCCGCCGCACGACATACACCCCGATCATTGCCGCGCCTCCCGTGCCCGCTGCGGGTTCAGCGCCTGCCGCACGGCCTCGCCCAGGTAGGAGACGGACAGCATCAGGACCGCGAACGCGATGCCCGGTGGGAACACCGTCCACCACTGGCCGCCGAAGAGGCCAGCCAGGTTCGCGGCGAACATGGTCGCCCAGTTCCACGGTGGCGGCAGGCCGAGGCCGACGAACGTCGTGATCGCCATGATCAGAACAACGTTCACAAAGAGGTTCGTCGTGGCCAGGATGACGTCGTCCATCATGTTGGGCATCAGATGGCGCCAGAGGATGCGCAGGGCCCTGGCGCCGCTCGCCTGTGCGGCCTCCATGAACGGCATCTGCCGCAGGACGAGCGTGCGGGCACGCACGACGCGAGCCATCACTGGCCAGGACGTGAGCGCCACCACGGTGACGAGCACGCCCGTGCTCGATTGAAAGAGCGCGTCGAGCAACAGGATCGGCACTACCTGCGGAATGCTCAGGAAGATGTCCGTCAGGCGCATAAGGAAGGAGTCCAGGGTGTCGCCGCCAAAGCCTGAAACGAGACCGACGGCGATGCCGAGGATGGCGGCGACGAACGTCGCGACGAAGCCCGTGATGATGGGCGCCTGACCGCCGATCATCATCTGGGCGAGCTCGTCCTGGCCGAGCACGTTGGTGCCGAGGAGATGAGTCGGGCTTGGCGGCAGGAACTGCTGGGAAACGTTGATCGCCGTTTCGCCGCTGCTGTAGGAGAACAGCAGTGGACCCAGGAAGGAGAAGAGCAGCAGGCAGGCGAGCATGCCGCCGCCAAGCCAGAACAGGGGGTGACGAAGCAGGCGACGAACCACACGGCCGCCGCGTCTACGGCCCACCTGGGCCTCGGCTCCATCCGTCACATCCGATAGAGTGAGCGTGGCCAGACCTCCCGTTGTCCGCGGCCGTTCAGGCCAACCCAAGGCGCGTCCAGCACCTCGATGTTACACGATGCACGCGCTCTCGACTCTCCATGCCGGCCAACCGGCCGCGACCTTTTCGGCCACGCAAGATCGACAGGTTTGCCGCCAGTCGCTCTAAGAAAATTCTTCAGCATATCTCAGCCGACGCCGATACACTTGCTCAGTGGAGGCGTCGCCAGGCGCTCGGGCCAAGGCGACCGGTCCCGCATGTTCCCATACGCAAATGCAGGTGATGTCACGCAAGGCTACGAGACCAAGCCAGGTCGTTCCCTCTATCTGCTCCTGGTGCCGATGGCGGCCGCACTGGTCATCCTGGCAGCCGTCGGGGCCCTGTCCTCCCCGTCCGCCGCGTCGCTGGCGATCATCGCGGCGCTGGCGTTGATCGCGGTCGGCGCCACGCGTCTCGTGCGGCCTTTCTGCGCCAACCCGACCTTCGCGGTGAGGGTGGCGTGGTACAGCGCCAGTGCCTTGGCAGGTCTCGTCCTGCTCCTTGGTGCGAGGGACGGCCTGGCATTCTTCGCGTACATGGCCCTGCTCTTCGTCGGCTGGGTCGAGACCACTTCGCTCGCCCAGGAGCCGCAAGGCAACGAGAGTCGCGTGGGAACGTGGCTACTGGAGCAGAAGATGCTTCTTGCGACGTTCGCCGCCCTGCTCCTCGCGTGGGTGCCGTTCTGGCTGAGCTACTTCCCAGGCATCATGTCCCCGGACTCT
The DNA here is from genome assembly GCA_021810725.1 of Bacillota bacterium. Lineage (GTDB taxonomy): Bacteria > Bacillota > Sulfobacillia > JAJZYS01 > JAJYTV01 > JAJZQO01. Next base: position 1,956 of record JAJZIE010000094.1, read on the forward strand.
CTGAGCGCCTGGACCCAGGCGCTGACTTTCCGTTTGAACGATTACAGCCCCGCCGTCTACACCCTGTACATCTGGCTGACGGGCACACCCCTCGGCACTCCAGCCGCGGCGAGCCTCGTGCAGCTTTTGCTCACCGCAGCGCTGATCGCCGCCCTCTTCTCCTACCTTGACCGCCACGGGGCGCGGCGCTGGCTACTCGCCGCCGGGCTCGCGCTGTACATCGGCCTGCCGATCTTCGGCACCTTCACCGTCACCCTGTGGCATGACATCCTCTACTCGCTGCTCGTGCTCTGGGTCACCCACGCCATGTATCTCAGCTTCGTCAGCAAAGGCCAGTGGCTCGCCGTCAGGGGCCACAGCTGGGCCCTCGGGGCAGCCCTGCTGCTGATTCCGCTCTTCGCCCACAACGGACTCAGCGTCGTCTTCGGCGTGCTCGCGGGAGCCTTGCTGGTGCTGCGCGGCCAGCGCAGGCGCGTGCTCGCGATCGCCGCTGGCTGGCTCGCGAGCTTCCTCCTGGTGCAGATGCTGGTCTACCCGATGCTGGGGATCAGGCCCTACTCCAAGGCGTTCGCGAGCGAGGCCCTGATCCACCAGATCAGCAACGCGATCACGCAGCACGGCACTTCCGGGCTCACCGCATCCGAAAAGGCCTACCTGCAACAGATCATGCCGTTCAAGGACTGGGTGCAGAAATACAATCCGTACACGCCACAGTTCCTCGTGTCGAAGCGCTTCAACCCTTCATACAACGAGTCGCCGATCGATCACCACTACAGCGAGTTCCTGAAGGTCTGGGCGGACATCGGCATGCGCTACCCAGGCTCCTACCTGAACGAACGCGTCACGGAGAACGCTCTCGTGCTCCGACCCACCGGCAACTACAAGATCGCCCTGAGCGGTCTGCGCATCTCGTCGAACAGCATCGGTCTGAAGACGCGCAGCGTCGCCCAGACTCTGCTCGACACCCTGCGGCGCATCGCGAACTTCACGACCACCAACATGATCTGGCTCTGGCGTCCGTTCTGGGTGATGTGGCTGCTCCTCGCCCTGACCATCGCCGGCGTGGTCCTGCGCGGCCGCGTCATCGCGTTCGCGGCCATCCCGTGGATCTTCCAGGTGCTCGGTCTCGCCATCTCGATCCAGGGACAGTCCGTGCGCTACTACTACAGCCTGTTCCTGATCCTGCCATACCTGCTCGCGATCGTGTTCATGCAATGGCACCGCGCGGTCTCGTTCCCATCCCCCAGACTTTTCGGTCGAACTTTGCGCTCGCGCGATGGCGCGGCTCGGGAAGGCGCCGGCGAACCCCTCTAGGCCCCCTGCTGTTCCGTCGCGGCCGCCACCGGACGCGCGCCGGGCAGGAAGGCGTTCTCGTGCATCAACTTGCGCAGGAGTTCGAGCGCGATCTCGGGGCGGGCGACGCCACAGCGCCGGCACGCCGCGGATTTCGCGGGAATATTGAGCCAGAAGCCGTCGACATAAGGCCTAGCGGCCAGGGCGTCGCGATAGAGCTGGATCGCCGGAACGCCGCGCCCCCCCGGGTTGGTGCTGAGGCCCGCGATGACGGTGACACGCGGGTTCGCGTCGCGCGCCTGGTCGGCGGCGGTGGCCACGAACTCCTTGTAGAGCGCCGTCTGGCGCTCGAATCCCTGCGCCTGCACCTCGAAGACGTCGGCCGCCTTGGCGACTTCCCCTACGAGGCCGCTCTGCAGGTACGACGCGTAGGCGGGTATGAAACGTACGGGCCATGGCTCGACGAGATTCGAGGACGGTGTGGCCACGAGCAGCA
>JAJZIE010000094.1:3754-8847 GCA_021810725.1 Bacillota bacterium
CAGTCCCTTGCGCCGGGCAAGACGGCCAGCGAGGCGGTAATAGCGCGCGGGCTGCCGCTGTTCGCCCGGAGGCGTCTGCGACCAGCGTTCGAGATCGAGGATGACGACGCGCGGCGCAGCGCTGCTCGCCACGCCACTGTGCATGCTGCGGTAGCTACCGAACGCCAGCGAGCGCCGGGCGGGGAGTGAGGGGTACCTGCTGTGCGGACCACCGACCAGGATCGAATAGCGCTGCGCGCCGAAGAACGTCCTGACGGCCGCGTCGCTGCCCGGCAGCGCCGTCAGGCGGCGCAAGGAGCGCAAAGTGATCAGCCAGACGAACCGCTTCTGAAAAACCGGGCTGTCGGCGGCTTCGGCCCTCCCGACATGCACCGCGCCCACGGAGCACAGGACCGCAGCCAGGATCGCGAGCGACGCAAAACGCGGCTGCCGGCGTGCCTTCCGCAAAGCCATGCCTCCTCGCTCCGTACTTGAACCGCGCCGCCCGGACCGTGGCTTTTGGCGCAGTTTAGCACGTAGCTTGGCCAGAAGAAAGGCAGAAAACCCGGCGCGGCTCACGCCGTGCCGGGTTTTCCTTGCCTGCCTGCTTCCGATGGGGCCAGCCAGCCGCTCAGGTCCCGCCCGATCAGGTCCGCGGTGCGCAGGATGTCGTCGCGGAACCGCTCGATCAGTTCCAATCGCAGATCTGGATCGAGATGCGGGCGCTGCAGCGTGTGATGCAAAAGCCACGAACGCACGGACTTGCGCTGTCGATCCGTGAGGACGCTGCGCAAGGCCTGGCGCACGGGGTTGGGATGCGTGAGTAGAACGTGGACGAGATGGTTCTTCGGGATGCCCGAGTTCTCGTTGATGCGCGGCGGAAGAACCGGAATGATGCCCGGGTGCACGCCGAGATGGGTGAAAATGCGGGTGTAGACGCCGACGCGGTCCTCCTTGAGATCCTCGTAGAGCAGCACCAGCATCTGTTCGCGCGGCAGCTCGGCGAAGTATCGCCCTAGCTGCTCTCCGTAGTGGCCAAGGCCGGTATATGCCCAGGAGGGAGCCCACTTCTGACCCAGCCGGCTGCTCTCGGCCTCGACCGCTTTGCGGAAGTCGAGTTCCGTCTCCCGGCCTTCCTGGACATGCTCGAGGAAGTTCGAGTAGGCGCGGTCCACAGGATTGCGCAGGATGCAGATGAGGCGGGCGTCCGGCAGGCTCTCCTTGATCCGGCGCGGCGCTTCGGGCGCACCGAGGTACAGCGTCGACGCCTCGCCGATCGCCTTCTGGCCGTTCGCGCCCGCGAACAGCTGCTCGTACTCGGTCCATGTCGCGACGGGCTGGCCGTCACGCGGTCCGAGCCAAGGACCGTACTGGCCCGTCAACTCCGAGAACCATGGCTCCTTGCGAGGGCTCATGTAGATCTCGGGATGTTGCGCGAGACCTTCATAGAGCGTTGTCGTGCCGCTGCGCGGTGCGCCGACGACCAGGAAGTTCGGCTTCACGCCCCGATCCCCACCCCTACCGGACTCAACCTCGACCACGCCTTTCGGTTCCTAGTCCGCCACCATGTTGCGATATCCATCGGCCAGTACCGCGGCAACCTCCGGACGCATGAACTCCCCGGGCGGCAACTCGCCCGCCTGGAGCATCCCGCGCACCTTGGTACCGCTCAGGCTGATGCGCTCGGCGGGGTCGTGCGGGCACGTCTTCTCGGTCGCCATGCCCTTGCAGGCGTTGCAGTAGAACGCGTTCTCGAACCTCAGCACCTCGATGCCGATCTCGTCCTGCAGCGACGAGACGAGTTCCTGGGCGGCGTAGGTGCCGTAGTAGCCGCCAACGCCGGCGTGGTCGCGCCCGACGATGAAGTGCGTGCAACCGTAGTTGCGGCGGGCGATCGCGTGGAACACCGCCTCGCGCGGCCCGGCGTAGCGCATGGCCGCCGGGAAGCCCGACAGCAGGATGCGATCCGACGGGAAGTAGTGCCTGAGGAGCGTCTCATAGCTCCGCATGCGGATCTCCGCCGGCACGTCGTCGGACTTGGTCGCGCCGACGAGCGGATGCAGGATGGCTCCATCGAGCGTCTCGAGCGCCACCTTGATCATATACTCGTGGGCGCGGTGCAGGGCGTTGCGGGTCTGAAAGGCGACCACCGTGCGCCAGCCGCGCTCGGCGAACGCGCTTCGCACCTCGCGTGGCGTGAGCGCAAGTCCGCCGCCCTGGGCGGCCGGATGATCGAGGAGCCAGATCGGTCCGCCAAGCAGCGTGTCGCCCTGGGCGTACAGCTGCGCGACGCCCGGGTGGGCCTCCTCGGTGGTGCCGTAGACGAGCTGCGCTTCCTTGCGCTTGTCGCGCGTGAACCGGTCCGTGATGCGCATGAGGCCGACTACCCGGCCCTGGGCGTCGGTCAGCGCCACCTCCGTGCCCTCGGAGAGCGATGCGTGCTCCGGACCGACGGCGAGGGTCACAGGCAGCGGCCAGAGCGTGCCGTCGGTCAGGCGCATGGCCTCCACGACGGTCTCGTAGTCCGGACGCCGCATGAATCCTTCGAGGGGGCTCAAGGCGCCGATGCCGACGAGACCCAGATCCCAATAGGCGCGTTCGTCGAGCGCCACCTTGGGCAGGTCCTTTGCGCGCTCCAGAGCGTCCTCGAGGGCGCGGCCGCGCAACTGCCGATCGACGAGGTGCCCGCCGTGCGCCGGCAGGTCGTCCGCGGTCTCGGCGCGCGTCGCCGCCACCTGGGCGGGCACGCTTTCCTGACCCGGCCGCGCGATGTAGCCCCGCTCCGCCAGCAGATCCATCACCGCCTGGGCGCACTCGTCCACCGTGTGCTTGTCGGTCTCGAGCACGAGGTCCGGGTTCTTCGGCACCTCGAAGGGGTCGTTCACGCCGGTGAAGTTCTGGATCTCGCCGGCGAGGGCCTTGCGGTAGAGCCCCTTCGTGTCGCGTTCCACCAGTACATCAAGCGGCGCCGTGACATAAACTTCGAGGAATTCCCCGACTTCTCGCCTGGCCATGTCGCGCAGTTCCTCGAACGGAGAGATGAATGCGGCAAGGCAAACCACGCCATTGCGCGTGAGCAGCTTCGCGACGAAGCTGGACCGCTCGATATTCTTGCGCCTGTCGTCCGCCGAGAAGCCGAGATCCCTCGTCAGTCCCTGTCGGACGATATCGCCGTCAAGGCGTTCGACCCTCACGCCGGCCTCCCGCAAGAGCTCGGCCACTCGAAGGGAGATGGTCGTCTTGCCCGATGCCGACAGTCCGGTGAACCACACGGTAACTCCGCTCACTGCGTCCCCTCCAGTTAAAATCTCAAAAAGCACCGAGGCGCCCGCACTAGCGGCAGGACTCACCGGGTCCCCGGCGCTACCCTCCGGGGACCTTCTGCTAACGCAAACATGTACTTATTCTAAGGTTGGCGCCTGCGCAGTGAAACCCTGCAAACGTAGCACTTTGCGACAGCTTTTGGACACACCGGCCTCGGCGCGGCAACCGTGCCAGCGGGCCAGGGCGGCACGCCATCCGCATTCTATACCACCGCTTCAAAACGCGGCAAAGATGAGTCTTAGGATCTCTTCGACGCGTCGAGCGCATTTCGGCCGCGACACCCCCCCTGTGTGCCGCGCAGCTGCTGCAACACGGACTGCACGAGGTCCCGAAGATCGAAAGGTTTGAGCACCAGCGCCTGGTAGCTGCCGTCCGGCGGAAAGGCGTCGTTCGAGTACGTGGCGCCCGTCACCACCACCACAGGCACGTGCGCCCAGTCTCGATTCGCGCGCAGCCGCTCCAGGAAGTCGCGTCCGCTCATGCCTGGCATGAGCAGGTCGAGCACGATGGCCGACGGCGCCATGCCGTCTGAAAGCCACTGCAGCACCTCGGCGCCCGATGCGCTGTCCCGTGTCTCGCAGCCCGCGTCGCGGAGGGCCTCCGAGATGACGAAGCGGATCACCGGCTCATCGTCCAGCACGCAGATGAGCGCCATGTCAGAGCGCGCTACGGGGGATCGAGACGTGGACGCGGGTACCGAGGTTCTCCACGCTCTCGAGCCAGATCCGCCCGCTGTGACGCTCGACGATGTGGCGGCACAGCTGCAGGCCAAGTCCCATGCCACCAGGGTCGATGCCCTTGAGATTCGACGCGCGGAAGAAATCCTTGAACACCATCGGCAGGTCTTGCGCCGGGATGCCGATGCCGTGATCCCAGACCATGACCTGGACATCGCTGTGGTCCTGGCTGAGACGCACGCCGATGGTCGAGCCGGGAGCGGAGTATTTGACCGCGTTGGAGATGAGGTTGCTGAACACCTGGACGAGGCGCAAGGCGTCGCCGGTGACGGGCGCGGACTCCTGGCCCAGCCTGACGCAAAACGTGCGGCCGCCTGCCTCGTCGAAGGGCCCCAGCGCCGCCCTTACCGCGTCACGCAGGTCTTGTGGCGCAAGATCGAAACGGCAGTCCGGGTCCTCCGTGTGAAAGGCCTCGAACATGCCGTCGGTCAACTGGGCCAGACGGTCCACCTCGCGCTCCATCATTCCCAGCAGGACCTCTGGTCGACGGACGGGGTGCCCGGCCGCGATACGCTCCCGCACGAGGCCGAGCATTCCCTTGATGCCGGCCATCGGGTTGCGGATCTCGTGCGCCGCGATCTGCACGAAGCGTCGCCGCATCTGCTGCCGTTCGGCCATCGCCTGGCGCTCCTCGCGAAGCAGTTGCTGCTTGCGCATCGCCGTGACGTCCCGCGTAATCAGGGTGAACCCGCGCAGTTCGCCGCTCCGCCCGCGAACGGCTGTGAGCACCTCGCTCGCGATGAAGCGTGAACCGTTCTTGCGCAAGCGCCCGCCTTCCCCCACCCACAGTCCCTCGCGCCTGGCCGTCTCAAGCGCCGTGTCGGGCCGACCCGCCACGCGCTCCTCCACCGGATGGAGGATGGAGACATGCTGTCCCAGGACCTCTGCAGCCGCGTAACCGCTCAGGCGCTCGGCGCCCCTGTTCCAGCTCACGACCCGACCGTCCGGCTGCAAAGTCACGATGGCGTACTCGTCGACCCCGGCGATCAGGGCCCGGAAGCCCCGCTCCGCTTTGCGGTACGCGCCTCGCAGCGAGACGTCGACGGCCCTGTC
>JAJZIE010000095.1 GCA_021810725.1 Bacillota bacterium
CAGCAGCGCCTCGGGCCTGGCCGGTATGCCCTGCGGCCCAAGCGAGGCCAAAGTCCTGGCGATCTGCGGCCCAAGCTCGGGCCAAGCCGCGATCAGGGCCTTCATGTCGCAGGCGCGCCCATCGCCCGCCGGCAGGATCTGACGCAGGTCGTACCAGAGGTCGCCGACCGAAGCCACCACAAAGGGTCCCGATTCGCCCATGACCGTGCCGAGCCGCAAGTGACCACACTCCTCGCTGTCCAAGTCTTCCGACCGGCCCGGGTGAATTCCTGCCCGAAGAAAATGCCCCGGCGGGAAGAGCTTCCCACCGGGGCGGCTGCGTCGGTCAGGCGGATTCGCTCTCCCGCTCCTCGAACCAGCTCCGCGACTCCTGGGTGCGGCGCTCCAGCTCCTGCCACTGCGACATGATCTCGCGCTCGATCATGGACTCGAGGTCGACGCTCTGGATGCCGCGAAGGTGCGAAAAGCGCTTCTGCATCTCGAGCCACTCGACGAGAGCTGTCGGGTGGGCCGGGTAGTGCGTCAGGCGGTAGTGCCCGTCGACCACCTCGAAAAGGGGCCAGTAGCGGCTCTCGACCGCGAGCCGCGCGAGCCTGGCGCCGTCGCGGGCGTCGTGGCCCCAGCCCGGCGGGCAGGTGGAGAGCACGTTGAGGAAGCTCGGTCCCTCCTGGGCCACCGCCCGCTCCACCTTGACGCTGAGGTCCTGCCAGTGCGACGTCGACGCCTGCGCGGCGTAGGGAATGTGGTGGGCGACGACGATCGCGGTGAGGTCCTTGCGCGTCTCGGCCTTGCCGCGGCCGACGCTGCCGACCGGGCTCGTCGTCGTGGAGGCGGCGAACGGGGTGGCGCCCGAGCGCTGGATGCCGGTGTTCATGTAGGCCTCGTTGTCGTAGCACACGTAGAGGAAGCGGTGACCGCGCTCGAGAGCCCCCGAAAGAGCCTGCAGCCCGATGTCGTAGGTGCCGCCGTCGCCGGCGAACACGACGATCGTGACGCGCTCGCCCGAGAGCTTGCCGCGGTGCACCATCGAGCGGTAGGCCGCCTCCACGCCGCTCGCCACGGCTGCCGCGTTCTCGAACGCGACGTGCAGCCACGGCACGCCCCAGGCGGTGAACGGGAAGCGCGTGGTGGCCACCTCGAGACAGCCGGTGGCGTTCACCGCGACCACCGGGCCCGGGATGGAGTCGAGCACCGTGCGGACGATGGTCGGGATACCGCAGCCCGCGCACAGCGAGTGACCGCCGGTGAAGCGCGGCCTCTCCTCCTCGCGCAGGGCCAGCTCCTTAAGACTCGCCATGCTGATCCTCCCCCGTGAGGCCGAGGTAGCGGATGCCGCCGTGGGCGGGCCGCTGCAGCTCGGCGAAGACCTTTTCGATGTCCTGCGGCGCCGTGTCGCGGCCGCCCAGACCGTAGACATAGCTCCTGAGCTCCGCCGATCCGCTGTAGCCGGCGCGGATGTCGGCGAAGAGCGGCGGGAAGCTGCCAGGCGCCGCGGCGCGGTCGAGGACCGCGACGCGCTGCACGCCGCCCAGCGCGTCGGCGAGCGCCTTGTGCGGGAAGGGCCGGAAGAGGCGCAGCACCACAAGGCCGACCTTCTCGCCGCGCTCGCGCAGTTCGTCCACGACGTCCTTCGCGGTGCCTGCTGTCGAGCCGATCAGGACGATGGCGCGCTCGGCGTCCTCCATGCGGTAGGCGTCGATCGCGCCGAGATGGCGGCCGAAACGCAGCGCGTAGGCCCTGGCGACGTCGGCGAAGACCTGCTCCGCGGCCTCGAGCGCCTGGACCTGACGAACCTTGATCTCGTAGTAGGCGTCGGGCATGGCGAAGAGTCCCTGGCTGCTCGGGCGCTCACCCAGCAACGGGTACGGGATCTCGTAGGGCCCGACGAAGTCCTGGACCTCCTCGTCGCGCAGCAGGGCGACATTCTCCGCGCTGTGCGTGACGCTGAAGCCGTCCTGGCCCACCAGCACCGGCAGGAGGACGGCCGGGTGTTCGGCGACGCGGGGCGCCATGACCATCAGGTCGTACGCCTCCTGCGCGTTCTCGGCGAAGATCTGCACGGCGCCGCTGTCGCGCGCCAGCATGCCGTCCGAGTGGTCGCCATGGATATTGATCGGCGCCGAGAGCGCGCGGTTGCCGACCGCCATGACGATCGGCGCCCTCAGACCCGCGGCGATGTAGATGATCTCGACCATCAGGGCGAGGCCCTGCGAGGCGGTGGCCGTCATGGTGCGCCCGCCTGCCAGCGCGGCACCGACAGCGGCGCTCATCGCCGAGTGCTCCGACTCCACCTGCAGGAGCACCGTGTCGACCTTGCCGTCAGCGACGAAGCGGCTGAACGTCTGGATGATCGGCGTCTGCGGCGTGATCGGATAGACAGGCACGACATCGGGGCGGATCTGGCGCATCGCGTGCGCCGTGGCCTCACCGCCGGTGAGCACCTCGACGCCCAGCATCGTCTTAGCCATTTCGCCTGCCCCCCTCCGGCAGGACGACGCCTCGCGGATCGAGCGGCGTCGCCTCGGCCACCATCTGGATCGCCCCTGTGGGACAGACCTCGGAACAGACCTCGCAACCCTTGCAGAGATCGTAATCGAAGCCCTGGAAGACCCCATGCTTCTGCTGGACCGCGGTGTCGGGGCAGTGGATCCAGCAGAGCAGGCAGTCTACGCAGAGCGTAAGGTCGACCGAAGGCTTGACGCCCGTGCGCCAGCCCCCGGTGCGGGGCCGCTCGATGTCGCCCGGCAGCACCACGCCGCCTGGACGCAGGATCGCGGTCTGGCGCTCGCTAGCCATCGGCCCTACCCCTTTCCCCTGCCGCGTAACCCGCCGCCATGGCGCGCACGGATGCGTCCTTCGCCTTGGCCGGCAGGTGACCCATTACCTCGACGAGCGCCTCTGCCATGTGCTCGAGCGACGGCGTGCCGACCCAGCCTGCGTAGGCGCCGAGCAGGACCACGTTGGGGAAGCGCGTGCCCGCTTCCTTCGCGAGGTGGTCCGCCTTCACGCCGAGCACCTGGCCCGGGTAGCTCTTGGCCACCTCTTCGGCCTCGCCGGGGTCGGCGACATTCAGGAGCAGCATGCCGTCCTGCCTGAGCCCGCTCGTCACGGGCACCTCCCGCGTCAGGCTCGGGTCCAGCACCACGACGATGTCCGGCCGCGTGACCGCGCAGTGACGCCGGATCGGCCGGTCGTCGACGCGGGTGTAGGCGAGCATCGGCGCTCCACTGCGCTCCGGGCCGTACTCCGGGAAGGCCTGGACCGATTTGTCCTCCTTGAGATAGGCGACCGCGAGAACATGCGATGCCGTCTTGGCACCCTGGCCGCCGCGGCCATGCCAGCGCACCTCGATCATGCCGTGACCCCCTCCAGCCGCCGCGCGATCGCCAGCGCCGCGCGCTTGGCCTCGCGCACGGCCTCGACCGCCGTGGCGCCGCCGTTCACCGCGTCGCCGCCGGCAAAATACTTGGGGTTGCCCGTCTGTCCCGTCTCCTCGTCCACCACGATGCGGCCGCCCTTGAGCTCAAGTCCCTCGATCCAGCCGAGGAACGTCTTGCGCGGGTTCTGGCCGAGCGCCGTGATGACGGTATCGCACGGGAAGACGAAGTCGGTGCCGGGAACCTCCTCGGGACGGCGCCGCCCGGACTCGTCAGGCTCCGAGAGCCGCGCGTAGCGGCAGGTGACGCCTTCCACGTGCCCCTTGCCGACGTAGGCCGCCGGGATGGTGAGCCAGAGGAAGCGCACGCCTTCCTCCGCGGCCTCCTCGACCTCGAAACCGTACGCCGGCATCTCGGCCTGCGTGCGGCGATAGAGCATGGTCACTTCGCGGGCGCCAAGCCGCAATGCCTCGCGGGCGACGTCGATCGCCGTGTTGCCACCGCCGATCACGGCGACGCGCTCGCCGAGCGGCGGCATCTCGCCCGCCTTGAGCGCCTCGATCCACGGCAGGGCCGCATGCACGCCCGGCAGGTCCTTGCCCGGCAGGTCGAGCATGGTGTCCTCACCGAGTCCCACGCCGAGATAGATGGCGTCATACTCCCGTTCGAGCGCGCGGAGCGCCTCCGGCCCGTCGATGGCCCGGCCGAGCTGGAAGTCGACACCGCGGGCGATCAGCTGCTGGGCCTCCTCGTCCAGCGGCGAGGCCCACAGCCGGTACGGAGCGATCGCGTAGCGCACGAGGCCGCCGACGGCCCCGCGGGCATCGAAGACGGTCACCGAGAGCCCCAGGCTCCGCAGCACGCTGGCGCACGCGAGGCCGCTCGGACCGGCGCCGATCACGGCCACCTTGCCGCCCGCCGCCGCCGGAGCCGTTGCCGCCGGGTGTCCCTGCATCAGCCGGGAGTCCGTGGCGTAGCGCTGCAGCCGGGCGATCGAGACCGGCCGCTCCCCGTCGTGGTTCAGCACGCACGCGCCCTCGCAGAGTTCCTGCGTCGGACAGACGCGCGCGCAGCTGCCCCCTACGGGGTTTTCCGCAAAAATGATGTCGGCCGCCTGGTCGCGGCTCCCGTCCGCGATGGCGCGGATGAATCCCGGCACGTCGATGTCGGCCGGGCACGCGACGGTACATGGCGCCTTGGCGTAGGCGTCGCCGCAGAAGAGGCACCGCTGCGCCTCGAATGCGGCTTCCTCCGGCCCTCTTAGCGGCGGACGAAGTTCGCCGAACCGCGAACGGACCTGCTGCATGGATGAATCCCCCTCTTGCGCCTCGCCATGGGCCCCCATCGGCCGCAACGGCGGGGGGACCGGCTCGGAGCTTCGGGGTCTCTATCCGCCCAGGGCGGCCCACGCTCCCCTTGTGCCCTCGGTCCGGTCCTATCGCACTGATCTTAGTGACGGTGCGTGAGGGCGCATACGTCCATTGGGACCCTAATGGCCAAGGCGCTTGGCGCGGCGGGCCGTTCGCCCGGACCCTGCGCCGGACCTCGCGGCACGCTATGCTGGAGCTTGGACCTGAGAAAGAGGGAACGTTCATGCCCACGCCTGAGGAAAACCACGACCTTGAAGGGTGCTTCGTCTGCGGCAGCCACAACCCGGCAGGCATGCATCTGAGCTTTCGGGTACTCGAACCAGGCCGCGTGGAGGGGGACTGTCGACTGGATCCGGCCTGGACGGGGTGGAAGGGGCTCGCGCACGGCGGCCTTCTCGCCACCATGATGGACGAGGCCCTGGGCTGGGCCGTCGCGAGTCTGGGCCGCACCGCGCTCACCGCGCGTCTCGAGGTTCGCTACATCGTGCCGGTGCGCCCGGGCGCCGAGCTGGTGGTGACGGCCGACGTGCTTCGCCACGACCGCCGCATGGCTGAGGTGGACGCCGGGGTGCGGCTGCCGGGTGGCCCGGCGGTCGCGACGGCCCACGCCACCATGATCTACGCCGACAACCTGCCGAACCCCGTGCCCGCCTGAGTCCCGCCTGGGACCTGCCGGCCACGGCACCCGAAGTGTCGTGGCCGGTCGCGACTCTCAGCTCCTTGAGGCTCTGCCGGCTTGCGTTTCCTCCACGCCGAACAGGAGATCCAGGATCTCCTCCGCGCCGATGCCGCCGAAGTACTCCTGGACACTCTGCGACGCGAGCCTTTCCCTCAGCTCTCGCAAGGCGAAGCGCTCGCCGCGCAGGGCCCTCTCCAGTTCCGCGATGTCCCTGCTGCCGAGAAAGTCGCCGTAGATGCGACAGTCACGGATGACGCCCTCGTGCACGTCGAGGCGGATCTCCACGCTTCCCTCGGCGAACCGCCGCCTGGCCTTGAGCGCGAAGTCCGGCGAGTCGCCGTAGTTCCACTCCCAGTTGGCGTAGCGCTCCTTCATCAGTTGGCCAACGCCCCGCTCGTCCTCGCGGCCAAGTCGGTATGCCGGACCAAGGCCGCCGCCGTGTCGCCCCACCTCTTCGGAAAGGCGAGCGGCGAAGGCATGAAGGTCGATGTCCCCTGGCAGGTACGGGCGAACGTTGGTGACGCGCGAGCGCACCGACTTGACCCCGTGGCTCTCGATCTTGTCCGGCTGCACCCGCAGGACATCGGCCACCGCGTCCAGATCCGAGTCGAAGAGGATGGTGCCGTGGTGCAGGAGTCGCCCACCGCTGACGTACTGGGCGTTGCCGGAGAATTTGCGGCCCTCGATGGTGAGGTCGTTGCGGGATGAGCGCTCCGCAGGCACGCCGAAGGACCTGAGCGTTTCGAGCACAGGCAGGGTGAAGCGGTCGAAGTCGTTGAAACCGCCAGGCTCCCGCTTCACGATGAAGGTGAAATTCAGGTTGCCCAGGTCGTGGTAGACCGCTCCCCCGCCCGAAAGCCGTCGCACCACGGATACCGCGTGCCTGTCGACATAGGGCTGGTTCACTTCCTCGGCGGTGTTCTGGAAGCGGCCGACGATCACGGCGGGGCGGTTCTGCCAGAGGATCAGGTAATCGCGCCCGGGGTCGAGGTGGCGGAGCACATATTCCTCGAGCGCGAGATTGTACGGTGGATCGGTCGACGGATTGAGAACCGGTATGACCACGATGGAAGACTCCTTCCGGCCTCCCGGACTCCGCCTGCCGCCGTCGGCCGGGTCTGCGGCCGGCCGGCGCAGCGGTTCCTCCCTGGCCGAGCCCATCCTAGCCACCAGAGACCCCTGGGCGAAAGGCCGCCCGACCCGGTTCCTCCTCCTCAGTTGTCGCCGATGTCGTCGCCCGCCGGCCTCAGGTCGAGCTCGAAGGTCCACGCCGACCTTGGCTGCAAGGCGAGCGCCACGTAGCCCGCGGCGAGGTCGTCGGGCAGGATGGCCGGCTCGTCCGGGCCGAGATAGCTGGCGCTGCGCGGTGTGCGGATCACGCCGTCCACCACGACGTGGGCCACGTGAATTCCCTCCGGTCCCCAGCGGCGTGCGAGCGACATGGCAAGTCCCCTGAGACCGAACTTCGCCGCCGCGAACGCCGGTGCCCGGGCGGGCGCCCTGAGGGCGGAAGTGGCACCGGTGAACAGGATCGAGCCGCCCCCCCGCGAGAGCATGCCGGGCAGGACCGCGCGCGCATGCAGGAAGGCGCCGTACGGTCCCGTCGCGAAGGCGGCGCGGAAGGCGTCCGGCTCGATCTCCTGCACGTCGCCCCGCACCATGTTGCCCGCGTTGTAGACAAGGACGCCGATCGGGCCGAGCGCGGCCTGCGCCTCGGCGACCGCCTCGGCCACCGCCCGTTCGTCGGCGGCATCGTAGCGCAGGGCACGGGCGACGAGTCCCTCGGCGCCGATCTCTCCGGCCAGCGCCTCGACAGCCTCCGAGCGCCCGGTGAGCCCCACGGGCCAGCCCGCGCGCGCGAACGCGAAACCGAGCGCCCGGCCAAGTCCCGGCCCGGCGCCCACGATCAGGGCCGACTCCTTCTTCATGTCCATCCCCCCGGGCGGAGACCTTCCGCGGTCTGCCTGGGGTTCCCTGCCGCTAGAGTCCGGGAACGAGCTCCCTCGCCTCGCGCCACAGCCGTTCGCGATCCTCGGGATGGGCGATCGCGATCATCCGCCTGGCCCGCTCCTCGATCGTCGCACCCTTGAGTTCCGCTACGCCGTACTCCGTCACCACGTACTGGACATGGTTGCGCGTCGTCGTCACGGCCGCGCCGCGGCGCAGCGCCGCGACGATGCGCGGCTCGCCCCTCCCGGTCCTGGCCGGCAGCGCGATGATCGAGCGTCCTCCCGGCGACAGGCTGGCACCGCGTACGAAGTCCATCTGACCGCCGACGCCCGACACGACGTACGGACCGATCGCCTCTGCCGCCACCTGGCCCGTGATGTCCACCTCGACCGCCGAGTTCACCGAGACCATGCGCGGGTTCTGGCGGATCACCGCCGTGTCGTTCGTGTAGTCGACGCCGTGCAGCGAGATCACCGGGTTGTCGGCCACGAAGTCGTAGAGTTCCCGGCTGCCGAGCGCGAAACTCGCCACGATCTTGCCGGGGTCCGTGACCTTGTAGCGGCCCGTGATGACGCCCTTCGCGGCGAGGCGGCGCACGCCGTCCGACATCATTTCGCTGTGCACCCCGAGATCGCGGTGGTCCTGGAGCGACGAGAGGACAGCGTCCGGGACCCGGCCGATGCCGATCTGCAGGCAGGCGCGGTCCGGCACGAGCTCCGCGACAAGGCGCCCGATCGCCACCACCGCCTGGTCCACGGGCCGCTCCGGCAGCACCGACAGGGGCTCGTCGACCGCCACGCCGACCGTGATGCGGTCCATGGGGATGCAGGCGTCGCCCAGGACGCGCGGCACCTGCGGGTTCACCTGGGCGATGACGATGTCGGCCTGCTCGATCGCGGTGAGGCTCGCGTCGATCGACGGGCCGAGGCTGACAAAACCGTGCCGGTCCGGCGGGCTCACGTTGATGAGGGCGACCTGGGGCCGCGTCTCGGGCTGGGAAAGATACCAGGGAACATCGGAGAGGAAGAGCGGGATGTACGAGGCGGTGCCGTCGCGCATGGCCGCGCGCAGGTTCGGGCCGACAAAGAGGGAGACGTCGTGCACGTGTCCGAGGCATTCCCCCTCCACCCAGGGAGCGGGACCTTCGAGGTGCATGTGCACGAGCGTCACGTCCGAGAGCTGCGGTCCGCGGCGCGTGAATGCCTGGAGCAGGCTCCGGGGCGTTGCCGCCGTCCCTTGCGCGTAGACCCGCATGCCGCTCTGGATGAGCTGCATCGCCTGGTCCATCGATACCATGTCGAACATCGTCGTTGTCCACATCCTACCTGTCGTTCAAGGCCACCGCCGAGTAATCGGGTAGGAGGCGGGGTTGCCCCGCCGTCCTCCCACACCACCCGGCATGCGGGTCCGCACCGGGCGGTTCGCGGAAACTAACGCTTGCCGTAGAGA
>JAJZIE010000096.1 GCA_021810725.1 Bacillota bacterium
GGGACGCGCACGCCGCCTCCACCGATCACCGAGACCTTATCCACCGAACGCAACCTCGCAACCTCCTTACGGTCTCGGCCAGGGCAGGTGCGCAAGCGCCGCCTCGCAGGCAGCCCTACGCGGGGCCGCCGTGGCGCCGCCAAGGGCGCCGAGGGACTCACCCGCCGCGAACTGGCCGAGCTCGATCGCCTGATGGGCGGGAAAGCCGTAAAGCCGTCCCGCAATGTAGCCTGCGTCGAAGACGTCGCCCGCACCGGTCGCGTCGATCACCTCGCGCGGCCGGGTCGGGTAATGGTCCGCGGCGCGGCTCCGGCAAGCGATCACCCCGGCGGCGCCGCGCTTCACGATAACCTCCGGCACCAGATCCGCGAGCGCGGCCGCCGCCTCCTCCGGATCTTCCCGGCCGGTCACGCAGGTGGCTTCGCGGGCGTTCGGCAGGTAGAGGTCGACCTGCGACAGCACCTCGCGGAAGGCCAGGCTGCCAAGCCATGCGGGATCGGTGCCACAGTCGAGCGAAACGAAGAGGCCTTGCCCCCGCGCCCGCCTCGCCACGTCCGCTGCCCAGGAGCCACGGCCCGACAGGTGCAGCCAGCGCGCCTCCGGCCAGCGCCGCAGGGCGTCGAACCCGGCCTGCGACATGCTTCCGGGCTCAGGTGGGCCAGCCGTGACGAACGCACGGTCACTCTCGTGGTTGAGCGCAACCGTCACCGGCGTGCGCCCCACGTTCGGTCCCACCCGCTCGACGCCCTCCGCCGAGAGAAGCTGCTCGAGGTAGGTGCCGGGCCCGTCCGACCCTATGGCGGTGGCCAGGCCGACGTCGATGCCGAGTCGCCGCAGGGCGATGGCGGCGATCGCGAAGCCGCCAGCTGTCAGTTCGACTTCCTCGGTGAAAACCTCCTCGCCGAGCTGCGGCCAGCGCCCGAGAGGCGCGGCCACGACGTCCAGGTACGCGGGACCCACGACCACAGCGCGAGGCGGTTGCACCTCTAGCGGACCTCCAGGCGCAGCCAGTCGCTCAGGTTGTCGCGCCGCGTCGCGGGACGCGCGACGCCGTCCTTCACGAATACCACCGGCGGCACGGGCACGCGGTTGTAATGCGATGCCATCGAGTGGTTGTAGGCACCGGTGTCGAAGACGATCAGGAGATCGCCCACCTCCGCGCGGGTCACCGTGACGTCGCGGCGCACGATGTCGCCGCTCTCGCAGTGCATGCCGGCGATATCCACGATCTCCTCGCCGTCCCGCCGCGGCGATACGGCCACGTCGGGCTTCGCGCCGTAGAGCGCAGGACGCGGGCCATCGGACATGCCGCCGTCGACGATCAGGTAGGTGCGCCCGTCGGCCGCCGTCTTGCGCTGGACGATGTGGTAGATGGTGACGCCCGGCGGCGAGACGATGAACCTGCCTGGCTCCGACATGAGGCGCGGCATGGGCCCGTTGGAGAGGCTGCCGGCCAACGCGACCTCGTAAGCCTCGCGCAAGGCGCTGGGCGCCGGGGACTCCGAAGTGATGCCAAGCCCGCCGCCGAGGTCGAGAACCTCCGGCCAGTGACCCGTCTCGCTGAAGACCGTGCGCACGAAGTCCCCGACCGCGGCGGCTCCGCTGACGAAGGGGTCGAGCGTCGAGATCTGCGATCCGACGTGCATGTGGTAGCCCTTGAACGCGATCGCGTCCTCGGCGGCGATGAGCCGTCGTACGGTTTCGAGGGCTTGTCCGTCGGCGATCGGGACCCCGAACTGGCTTGCGGGCGCCCCGGTGGCTAGCGACGGATGGGTGTGCACGTCGACGGCCGGCGCGAGGCGCAGCAGCACAGGCACCTTGACCTTCTCCTGGCGTGCCACGTCGACAACCTCCGCGACTTCGCCCGGGGACTCCACCACCACGAAGCCGACGCCTTGCCTGGCGGCGGTGCGCAAGGCGGAAAGAGGCTTGTAGAGACCGTGCATGATGATGCGTTCGGCGGGAAACCCGAGGCGCAAGGCGAACTCGAGCTCGCCTTCGCTGACCACATCGAGGCCGAGTCCCGCCTCCTGTGCCAACTGCAGCAGGCGCCCGGTCAGGAAGGCCTTGCCGGCGAGGGCCACGTTCTCGGCACCAAACGCCTGGACATAGGTTGCGATGCGTTCGGTGAGATCGGCCTCGTCGTAGAGATAGAGCGGTGTGCCAAAAGCGGACGCGAGACCGCTGACAGGGGCGCCGGCCAAATTGGCTCGGCCGTCCGGGTCCCAGCTGAAATAGCGTGGCGGCACGGGGGTTCGGACCTCCTCGCGGAATGGATGATGGCGTTCAGTCGATGGGGTCCGGCAGGCGTCCCTGCCGCGCGATCTCGCCGTAGTGCCTGGCGCTGTCGCGCACGGTGCGCTCCTGCGTCTCAAGGTCCACGGCGACGAGTCCGAACTTGGGGCGGTAGCCCTCGGCCCACTCGAAGTTGTCGAGCAGGGACCAGTACTGGTAGCCCCGGACGTCGGCTCCTGCCGCTATGGCCTCGTGGACGGCGGCGAGGTGTCGGTCGATGTAGCGGATGCGCTCGTCGTCGTCGCGGCAGGCGATGCCGTTCTCGGTCACGATCAGCGGCAGGCCGTAGCCCGATGCTTCCGCCAGGGCCAGACGGAGACCTTCCGGAACGATCGACCAGCCCATCTCGGTGCGAGGCGCGTCAGGCGACGCCAGGGGTACCTGACGCAGGGGACCTGTTGTGTATTGCCTCGCGTAGTAGTTAATGCCGATGAAGTCGCAATGGCTCTTCACCCGGTCAAGGTACCAGCGGTTGAAGAGATGGTGCTGAAGGCGCCGGCCCAGCCGATGCACCGGGTCGCCAGGGTCGAGCGGGCGGAAGTCGATCCAGTGCTTGGCGATGCCGAGCCGCATCGCGGGATCGACCTCGCGAATCGCGGCGAAAGCCTCCTCATGCCAGGAGACGAGCCGCCTCGCCGCCTTGATCACCTGCGAGGCCGGGCGTTTGCCCGGCGGCCACAAGCCCTGTACGTAGCCCATCAGCACGAGCACCATCGGCTCGTTGATAGTGACCACCCAGGTGACGCGGCCCGTCAGGGCTTCGGCCACCGCACGGCAATAACGCGCGAAGAGGCGCGAACTGTCCCTTGCCAGGACGCCACCCCGAACGCTGAGCCAAGTCGGCAGGGTGAAATGGTGGAACGTGACGATCGGCTCGACGCCGAGTTCCCGGCAACGTTCGACCATATCGCGATAGTGCCTGAGCGCCGCCTCGTCGAACCGTCCCTCCTCGGGTTCGACACGGGCCCACTCGACGGAGAAGCGGTAACTCCCGAGGCCGAGCTCCTTCAGCAGGGCGATGTCCTCGGGGTAGCGGCGGTAGTGGTCGCAGGCGCCGCCCGAAGGCTCCCTTGCACCGCCCCGCTGCTCCCAGGCCCACCAGTCGCAACCGTCGTTGCCGCCCTCGACCTGATGGGCCGAAGTGGCGGCTCCGAACAGGAACCCGGATGGGAAGTCGCGCGCCGTGGGGTCCATCTCCCTTCGACGGGATGCGACGTCTAAAAGAGTTCCACGCCAGGGCCGGGGCACCTTCGCCGATGTGACGGAGGGCACAATTCCGCGGTGCGCCGCTCTGTTTCCGTCCGGCCACGGCTTCCGCCACAATGGTCACGGCAGATTGGAGGCCTACCGATGCTGGCGTTCGAGATCAGGGATCTTCACAAGACGTATGGGCATGAGGTGCATGCGAACGACGGCCTCGACTTTTCGATCGAGACGGGTGAGGTCTTCGGCGTTCTCGGTCCCAATGGGGCCGGAAAGTCCACCCTGGTGCAGCAGATGGTCGGCCTGAGCGTGCCCACAAGCGGCGAGATTCGCCTGCGGGGTCAGCCGATTCGACCCCACGACCGCCGCGTCCGCCGCCTCGTGGGCTATTTGGCGCAGCGTCCGCTCGCCCTCTACGACCTGCGCGCACGCGAGGCCGTCGTCGCGACGGGCCGCCTTCGCGGCCTCAGCCGACCGGAGGCCGAGCGCGAAGCCGACGCCCTGCTCCGGGAGATCGGTCTCAAGGATCGCCAGGATCGCCTGGTCGGCAACCTCTCCGGTGGCGAGCACCGTCTCGTCGGCATGGCGACGGCCCTGATCGGCAGCCCGCCGGTTCTCATCCTGGACGAGCCGACCAACGAGCTCGATCCGGTGGCGAGGCGCAGAGTCTGGGACATGCTCATGCGCCGGCGCTCGGAGGGGACCACGATCATTCTCGTGACGCACAACGTGCTCGAGGCCGAGCGGGTCGTCGGCCGGGTCGCGATCATGGCCCGTGGCCGCATCGTCGCGATCGGCACGCCCGGTGAGCTGAAGGAGCGGCTGCACGCGCAGGTTCGGCTGGAGGTGGCGCTGCGCGATGGCGTTCCCCAGGCGGAAGACTGGCTCGCAGCGGGGCGGCAGATCGGCGAGCGACGCTGGAGCCTGACGCTCGGCCGGGACCGTCTCGGCGAGGCGTTCAGACGGCTCGCCGACCCCGCGACCAGCGCCGAGATCGATGACCTGCGCATCGCGAGCCCGTCGCTCGAGGACGTGTATCTCGCATACCACGGCGAGGAGGCGCGAGAGGATGCGCGCTGAGGGAACGCTCCGGGCGCCCGGGACCCTATCCGCCTTCTGGGTTCTGCTCGGCATGCAGCTCGCGCGCGCCAGGCGCAGCTGGCGGCAGTACATCATCGTCTCTTCCGCGATGCCGAGCGGCATCGCGATCCTGCTGCGCGCGATGACGAGCCACCCGGGCGAGGCCCTGGCGCTGCAGATCATCAGCGGCAACGTCGTGCTGTCGGTGGCGATCACGGCCATCGCCATGCTTGCGCAGCAGGTCGCCTGGATGCGCCAGAACCGCACCTTCGACTATTACCACACCCTGCCGGTGCCGAACTTCGCGGTGATCCTCGCGATCCTGGTCGCCTACCTGCTCTTCGCCCTGCCGGGCATCGCGGTGGTCCTGACCGTGGGAGCGCTCTTCTACGGCGTGCACCTCGTGATCTCACCCGGCATCCTGCCCGCGATCCTCGGCACGGGCGTCGCCCTTTCCGGCATCGGCGCCCTCCTCGGCATCGCTTCCCGTGACGGAGAGCTCGCGGGCCTCACGGGCAACCTCGTCATGATGGCCGTGCTCTTCCTCGGCATCATTCCTTCCGGGCGGCTTCCGTTGCCGCTCGTCGCCCTGTCGGATATGCTGCCATCCACCTATGGCGTGCGCCTGCTGCTCCACCTGCTGACGGGCCAGGCGAACCCCTACGTCTGGCTGGTCGACGGTCTGATGCTCCTCTTCTTCTCGGTGGTGCTGTTCTTCGCCGTGGAGCGCCTGAGCTACCGCGTCGGCTGACTTGGGCGGCGAAGGCAGGAGGCTCGGCGGTTGGGCAGAATGAGAGGGTGTCGCCTTCTTAGACGCCTAGCTGCCGGGAGGAATCCGCATTTGCGCATCCTGCACACGCGCATCCGCGTGAGGGATCTCGAGCGTTCGATCGCTTTCTACCGCGACATCCTCGGCCTCGAGGAGGCCGGACGGCAGACCTCGCCGCGCGGCAACCGGCTCGCCTTCATGCGCGATTCCGAGTCCGGCCACGAGATCGAGCTCTGCTTGCAGCCCGGCGAGCCGGACTTCAAGTTCCCGGAGGACATCTTTCACATCGCGCTCGCCGTGGGCGACCTCGCCGAGGTGGGCAGGCGCCTCGAGGCGCGCGGGATACCTTTCACGGACGGTCCGCACTTCAGCGAGCGCGGCTCGGCCCTGGCGTTCATCGACGATCCCGACGGCTATGAAATCGAGCTCCTGCAGGAGCCGCCCGCCTGATGCCGCTCGAGGACGACTTCTGCGACATCATCCGCAAGGCGCGCTGGGGTCAGGGGCTGAGTATCGCCGATACGGCGTCCGCTGCCGGGATCGGCGACCTGCGCCTGCAGGCGCTCGAATCCGGGCAGCTGCCCGGCGCCGCCGAAGTGGACCGCCTCGCCGGGGTGCTGTCGCTGCGCGCGGGGCCGCTACGGGCGATCGCCACAGGCAGCGCGGAGCCGCCGCCGGTCGCCACGGCGTTGCCCTACAGGGTGCAGGCGGTCTTCGCGCACGACGTCGGCGCGTTCGCCTATGCCGTACATGGCCCCGAGGGTGACTTCCTGGTCGACTGCGGCGGCGCGGTGGAGGACCTCCTGCGCTCCCTGGGCCGTGAGCCCGACGGCGTGCTCGTGACCCACGGACACCACGATCACGTGGGCGGCCTCGGTGCCCTGCCGCCCGGCGTGACCGTCTACGCCCATCCCGAGCTGGCCGGGCGCATCCCCGGCGCCCAGCCCCTCGAGGACGGGGCGACGGTCTTCGGCCTCACGGTACGCCACGCGCCTGGTCACAGCGGTGACATGCTGGCCTTCGTGGGCGAGGGGGCGGCTTTCGTCGGCGACACGATCTTCGCGGGATCTCTGGGACGCGCCGAGACGCCCGAGAGCTACCCCGTCCTGCTTGAGACCGCCCGGCGCCTGCTGAGCGCCCCCGACGACACCCGACTCTTCTGCGGACACGGTCCGGTCACGACGGTAGGGTGGGAGCGCGGGCACAACGCGTTCCCGATCGCCTAGCCATGGAAGGCACGCGGCGACTGCCGGGACCCGGCAGGTGGGCGATCGAGGTCTGGCGGGGAGACGCCGTGCGCCTGGCCATCGGGCGCAGCCTTGGACCAGGCGCCGTCGTCGCGGGCCGGCCGGGCACGCCGAGTCCCAGCTGGCTCGCGGGCCTGCCCTTCGGTCCGGACCAGTTCTTCATCGGCAGCGCGTCCGGCGCCTTGGGCATCGACGATCTGCCGCAGCTGCTCGAGACGCTGCTTCTGGAACTGCCGCCCCACGTCCGGCGCGTCTACCACTACGACGCCAGTTGGCTCTCCCCGGTTGGCCGCGCCTATGTGGGGCAGGGCTTCGAGGAATTTGTGCACCGCTATAGCATGCAGCGGCGGCTGCCCGCCGCGAACGCGCCGCAGCAGCGGCTGGATTTGGTGCCGTTCACTGCGGAGCGCCAGGAGCTCTTCGCCGAGACCTACGGCCGCTGCCTCGTCGACTGCCGCTCGCCGATGTCGCTCGAGGACCTCGGGGATCCGGCCGCCGCGCTCGCGTTCCAGGCCGCGCAGGACCACGGGCCGGATGGGCGCCGCTGGTATATCGGCCTCCTGCCGGACGGACAGCCGGCCGGCATGGCCCTCCTGGACCGCTACGGCCCCGCGCCGAGCGACTGGGTGGTGAGTTTTCTCGGCACCGTCGCCGATGCCCGCGGCCAGGGATACGGGCGCGAACTCCTCCTGCGCGCCGCCGCCCACGCGACCCGCGCGGGCGCACGCCGGCTGCACCTCGCGGTCTGCCAGACGAACGAACCCGCGCTGGGGCTTTACCGCAGCGCGGGCTTCCGCACGGAAGAGACGTATCGCGTGTTCAGGCTGGCGCGCTAGGCGTCAAGCGTGCTGGCGCTCGATGTAGCCCATGAGACTGGCGATGCAGGTCAGGGTGCCGACAGCCAGGAAGTTGGTCGCAGGCAGGGACGGGTGCACGAACGGCACCGCGACCAGCGCGAGGCCGAAGAGGCCGGAGGCGACGAACGGCCAGCGGTCGGGCACGAGGTTCGCCACGATGCCCGCGAGCACGATGAGAAAGCCGAGCAGCACCGAACTCTCGACGGTGAACGGGTCTGAGATGTGCAGCGCGTAGGTGGAAGAGAGTTGCCATACGCCGAGGATGAGGACGAGCCAGCGCCAAAGCCGCATCGCCTTTGCCCCCTTCCTTACCCGGGGTATGTCGGCCGGCCCTCCGCGCTTACCTGGGCCGGACCAGGAGACGTCGCGCGCTTTCGAGGGGGATCGCGATCCGCTGGTCGCCGACGCGGCAGGTCAGGCCGGCCTGCGTGTTCTGGGTGACGCGAAGCTCCGTGCCTGGCGTCAGTCCAAGCTCCTCGAGCTCCTTGAGAAAGTCGGCCAGCCCCTCCACCTGCTCGAACACGCGGTCGACGACGACGGCTTCGCCGGGTGTCGTCTCGGCCAGGGTATGCAAGGGGGTGCCATCCGAGTCGGCGAGACCCGGGATCGGATTGCCGTGCGGGCACGTGGTCGGGCGTCCGAGGCTCTGCCAAAGCCGCTCCTCGATCAGCGGCGTAAGGGCGTGCTCCAGATGATGGGCCTCGCGATGGCACTCCGCCCAGTCGAGCCCCAAGACGTCGTATGCCCAGCGTTCCGCGAGGCGATGCCGTCGCACGACCTTCTCCGCCTCGGCAAGGCCCTTGGCCGTGAGCCGGAGCGCCTTCTGCCCGTCGTCCTCGACGAGCCCGTCGCGCTTGAGGCGGCGCATGGCCTGGGTCACGCTCGGCGGCGAGACGCCGAGATACTCCGCCACGCGCGCGCTGTAGGGGTTCTGCGTCTCGACCGACAGGACATAGATCGCTTCGAGGTAGTGCTCCACATTGCTGGTCGCCACCGCAGATCACGTTCCCTTCGCCGGCGGCTCCTCCAGGAGCCTCGCCGGAAAAAGCGAGAGCGGTCGGGCGAGATGTTCTGCCCGACCGCTCGCTTTCTCCTGCTACCTACCGGCCCGATTCATGGCCACTCGACGCCTGGACAAAACCGTCACTTGCCGAAGAAGCCCCGCAGGAAGAAGCCGACGTTGGCGGGTCGTTCCGCAAGGCGGCGCATGAAGTAGGCATACCAGTCGGTGCCGTACGGGACGTAGCAGCGCACCCTGTAGCCGGCCGCCGCCAGCTCCCGCTGGCGCGCCGAGCGGATGCCGTAGAGCATCTGGAACTCGAAGCG
>JAJZIE010000097.1 GCA_021810725.1 Bacillota bacterium
GTCCACGGACTCCGCGCTCGCCTGGCCGAGAAAGCAGACTTTGGGGCGTGCGGCCCTCGATTGATCGAGGATGTAGCGGTCGAGCGCGAGGTTCTCCGGCGTCATCGAGAAGCCGCCGCCGCCGAGCGCGATGATCTGCTGCATCGCTCTAGACGCCGAGCCGGCCGGAGAAGCGCTTTTGGAACTTCTGCAGTTTCGGCGCGATCACGACGCGGCAGTAGCCCTGCTGGGCATTGCGGTGGAAGTAGTCGCGGTGGTACTGCTCCGCGGGATAGAACGCCTGGAAGGGCTCGATCGCGGTGACGATCGCCTTCCCCTGCCACGCGGGATCGTGCGACAGGCGGCCGACGTAGGAGCGTGCCGCCTCCGCCTGCCCCTTCGTCCGGGCGAAGATCACCGAGCGGTACTGGTGCCCGATGTCGGCGCCTTGGCGGTTCAGGGTGGTCGGGTCGTGGATCGCGAAGAAGACCTCAAGCAGGTCTTCATAGCGGATCTCGGCGGGATCGAAGACGACGTCCACCACCTCGGCGTGCCCGGTGCGGCCCGTGCAGACGTCTTCGTAGCTCGGATTCGGCACGTGACCGCCCGCGTAGCCCACCACCACCTCGGAGACGCCGCGCAGACCCTGGAATATGGGCTCGAGGCACCAGAAACACCCTCCGCCGAAGGTTGCGTGCTCCACCTGGCTCCGCCTCCCACCAACCGGGCCCGCGCCCGGACCATGTGCCCTACCATGATAGCCGACATGCCCGGCCCGCGTCGGGTCGGTAGGCACAAGCCGCCCCGTCGAGAAAACGGGCAGCCGCGTTTGTGCGCCTGCCACGCGCAGGAGGCCCGGCGGGAGATGGCAACGCACCGCGTCCGCATAACGGTAGAAGACGCAGGACTTGCCTGCGTCTTCTTCTCAAGGCTGGTGTCGGGAGGGGGACTTGAACCCCCACGGGTTACCCCATACGCCCCTCAAACGTACGCGTCTACCAATTCCGCCATCCCGACAAGACTGGTGCCGAAGGTGGGATTTGAACCCACACGAGCGTAAAGCTCACGGCGCCCTGAACACCGCGTGTCTGCCTATTCCACCACTTCGGCGACAGCGATGATCTTAGCACACGAGCGGCTTATGCGACAAGCGACAGGGCCAATTTCGCGGACAATTGACGCGTCAGGCCAGGCGGCCGCGCTGCGCTACCGACGCGGCGCACCGACACCCCGGGTCTCGTGGTGGCCCGGGTAGAGATAGGCGTACCACCTGCTGGTCCATTCGACGCGTGCGACGAAATCGCGCGTCTCCGGGTACGGAATGCGGGAAAGTGGCTGGCCCGGCCGCCAGGTGCCGCTCGAGATCCAGCGCTGCACATTGGCTTCGCCGCCGTTGTAGGCGGCGAGGGCCGCGGTCTCCGACGAGAATTCCGCCATGAGTTCGCGCAGGTAGCGCGCGCCGATCTCGACGCTGTCTCCTGGCCGGCGCAAGACGGGCGTCGCCTGCCCCGATCGCGTGTGGGCGACATACTGCCCCGTGCGCGGCATCACCTGCATCATGCCGATGGCGCCGCGACGGGACGTGGCGTAAGGATCGAAGCGACTTTCGCTCCGCGCGACCGCCGCGAGCAGATAGGGCGACAGGCGGTAGCGGCTCGCGGCCTTCAGGAAGATCTGCTGGTACGGCCAGGGATAGTAGACCTCGCCGAGCCATGGCAGCAGCACGGCCACAAGAGCCATCAGGGCCAGGAGGGCACGACGGCGCCAGACACCGTTCACGACGCCGAAAGCGCCTTGTAGAGCGCCTCCACCTGGGTTTCGAGCGCCCCGATATCACGCGAATTGTCGATCACGACGTCCGCTAGCCTGCGCTTCTCCTCGATCGCCATCTGCGCCCGGATGCGCAGCTCCGCCTGAGCGCGGCTGAGACCGTTGCGCGCCATCAGGCGTTCGATCTGCAGCGGTTCAGGCGCGTAGACGAGCCAGACGGCGTCGACGTCGTAGGCCGCGCGGGACTCGAGGAGCAGGGGCACATCGAGTACGACAATCGGGGCTCCGGCCGCATGGAGCTCCTCGACGCGCTGGGCCATGAGGGCGCGCACCCTGGGGTGTACGATGGCGTTCAGGCGTTCGAGGAGAGCGTGATCGGCAAAGACCCGCTCGGCCAGACGGGGCCGATCCAGGGCGCCGTCCGCCCGCACGAACTGCGGGCCGAGTTCCGCGGCGATGGCCGCGACGGCCGGACTGCCCGCCGCCGTCACCTCGTGCGCAAGGGCGTCCGCGTCGATCACGGGGACCCCAAGCCTCTTGAGAATCTGCGCCACGGTGCTCTTGCCCGTGGCGATGCCGCCCGTCAGGCCGATCAGACGCATGCGCCCAGAACTCCTCCCGCTGCTACAGGCGCTCGCCGCTCAGCCGGCTGAAGAATGCGTCGCCCAGATCGCGCTCGGCGCCGATCTCCAGAAACCAGCGTTCCTCGTGCCGGCGCAGGGAGATCTCGCCGGTGATGCGGCTCTTGTTGGCGACGCGGTCGTAGTCCTCGCGGGCCTTCTGCTCGTCGTCGTAGGCAAGGGTGCAATACTGCAAGTGCCCTACTCCCCTTCTGGCTGGCAACGTGGACAAAAATGGGTGCCGCGCCCGGCGACGCGGCTCTTGGCGATCGGTGCGCCGCAGTGCCGGCAGGGCAGGCCCTCGCGCCGGTAGACGTCCAGGAACTCCTGGAAGGCGCCAGGCTCGCCGCTCCCGTCCCTGAAGTCGAGGAAGGTGGTGCCGCGGTGGCTCAGGGCGTCGCGCAACACGGCGCGCATGGCGAGGCGAATGGCCCTCTGCTCCTGCTTCGAGAGACTACCACATGTGCGTGCGGGGTGCACCCTTGCGCGGTGCAGAGCCTCGTCCGCGTAGATGTTGCCGAGTCCCGCGACAAAGGTCTGGTCGAGCAGCAGGGCCTTGACCGGCCCGCGGGCGTGGCGCAGGCAGCCGGCGGCGAACTCGTCCGCGGTCAGATCGGTCGGCTCGGGACCGAGGCGCTGCAGGAGGTCCGGGGCCATGCTGCCGTCCGGCTCCAGCAAGGTGAAGCCACCGAACCGGCGCACATCGCGAAAGCGCAGCTCCCGCCCATCGGACAGCTCGAACACGACGTGCGTGTGGCTGAGCTCCGGCTCCTCGGCCCGGCTCAGCCAGAGCCGGCCCGTCATGCGCAGGTGGCAGGCCAGGATGCGCTGGCCGACGTCGATCAGGAGGAACTTGCCACGCCGGCCGATTCCCTCGATGCGGCGCCCGGCGAGTTCCAGGCGAAAGCGCTGCGGATCCGGCCAGCGCACCGCGTCCGGATGGATGACCCGCACACCCGTGAACACGAGGCCCTGGAGCCCACCCTCGAGCAGGGTCAGGCGGACGGTCTCGACCTCCGGCAGTTCAGGCATCGCGCATCGGCTCAAGGTCATACCAGTTGGGGCCGCGCTTCAAGTCGACGACCAGAGGCACGAGAAGATCGGCCGCGCCCTCCATGGCGCGCCGCACCTTGGCGGCCAGCCCCGCCAGGCGGTCCTCGGGCGCTTCGAGGATCAGTTCGTCGTGCACCTGCAGCAATAGGGCGATGTCCGGGTCTTGCGCGATCTCGCGGGCCAGGGCGACCATCGCGCGCTTGATCAGGTCGGCCGCCGTGCCCTGGATCGGCGTGTTCATGGCGGTGCGCTCGGCGAAGCTGCGCTGCTGGTGGTTGCGGCTGCGGATCTCGGGCAGGTAGCGCCGCCGGCCGTACATCGTCACGACGTAGCCCTTCTGCCGGGCGGACTCGACGACGGCGTCGAGGTATTCCTTCACCTGGGCGTAGCGATGGAAGTAGCGGCGGATGAATTCCGCGGCCTCTGCCCTGGTGGAGCCGGTGTCCCGGGCGAGACCGAAGTCCGAGATGCCGTAGACGATGCCGAAGTTGACGGCCTTCGCCTGACGCCGCTGATCCGGCGTGACCTCGTCCAGGGGGACGCCGAAGACCTCGGCGGCGGTCCGGCGGTGGATGTCGTCGCCGCTTTGGAACGCGTCGACCATCGCGGGGTCGCCGCTCAAATGGGCCAGGATCCTGAGCTCGATCTGGGAGTAGTCGGCCGCCAGGAACGAAAGGCCCTGCGTGGAGGGCACGAAGGCGCGGCGCAGGCGGCGCCCGAGCTCGAAGCGCACGGGGATGTTCTGGAGGTTCGGCGCTTCGCTCGACAGCCTGCCCGTGGCGGTCAGGGTCTGCTGGAAGGTGGTGTGGACGCGCCCGTCCGGGCCGATCAGCGGCGTGAGGCCGTCGACGTAGGTCGAAAGCAGCTTCTGCACCTGGCGGTGGTCGAGGATCTTCTGCACGATCGGATGCTGTGGCGCCAGCTGCTCCAGCACCTCGGCGTCGGTCGACGGCCCTGTCTTGGTGCGCTTCAGGATCGGCAACTGCAGCTCTCCGAACAGGAGGTCCCGCAGCTGCGGGGTCGAGTTGACGTTGAAGCTGTGGCCCGCGAGGGACTCGAGTTCCTGGGCGATTTCGGCGAGCGCAGCGCGCAGCTCCGCGCCGTAGCGGTCGAGCTCGCCCTTGTCCACCTGCACGCCGTGGCTTTCCATCTCGTAGAGCACCTGGGCCAGAGGCGCTTCCATCTCGCGGTAGAGTTCCTCGACCCCCTGCTCGCGGACGGCGTCCGGCAGACAGGCGGCAAGGCGCCAGGTGGCCTCGGCGGCCACCGCGAGAGGATCGCCGTCGGCCGGGGACTGGCCGAAGAGCCCCTGCAGCACCTGCGCCGCGCCCTGCACGCCGAACTGCGGGTTGACGAGGTAGGCCGCGAGCTGGGTGTCGTACCACCGCAGGGGCACAGGCAGGCCCCGCTGGGCGAGTTCGTGCAAAAGGCGCTTGACGCCGTGCACGGCGAGCTCGTGTTGTCCCTCGAGGACCGCGCTGAGTTTCGGGTCATCCCAGGCGACCCGCAGGCCATGTCCGTCGAGGTCGCTGAGCGCGACGCCGTCCTGCCCGACCGCCAGGGCCGCAGGGCCGCCGCCCGTGAAGCCTTCCGCCAGCGCCTTGGCCGGTGCCGCGTCGACGGGCGCCGTGACCGCATCGGCCGCGGGCAGGCGGGCGGCCAGATTTCTCAGCCCGAGGTCCGCCAGGCGGCGGCGGACCTCCATGGAGACATCCGCCGGCAACCACCGCAGTTCTTCGAGTTCCCGGCCGAGCGGCACGTCGCGCACGATCGTGGCGAGGCGTTTCGAGAAGAGCGCCTGTTCGCGGTGGGTCTCCAGAAGATCGCGGATGCGGGGCGGCGTGACCTGCGAGATGTCCGCGAGGAGTTCCTCGAGCGTCGGCGCGATCTGCAGAAGGCGCACGGCCGTCTTCTCGCCGATGCCGGGAACGCCGGGGATACCGTCCGAGGCGTCGCCCATGAGGCCCTTCCAGTCCGGAACCTGCGCAGGCGTGATGCCGTAGTCCTGCAGGACGGTTTCGGGATCGTAGCGCTTCGTCCCGTCGAGGGCCCGCATCAGGACGATCTCGCAGCGGCCGCCGACCAGCTGCAAGAGGTCGCGGTCTCCCGAGATCACCGTGACGGGCAGTTCGCCCGCGAAACGCTCCGTGATCGTTCCCAGCACGTCGTCGGCCTCGAAGCCGGGGATGCCGATGACCTTGATGCCCATCTCGCCCAAAAGCTCCTCGGCGAGCGGAAACTGGCGGATGAGCGCGGGATCCGCTTCCTTGCGATGGGCCTTGTAGCGCTCGAACTGCTGGTGGCGGAACGTGCCGCCCGGGCGGTCGAACGCGATCGCGACGTGGCTCGGCTTATATGCGTCGTACCACTTCATGAAGGTGAGGAAAAAGCCGTGGATCGCGCCGGTCGGCGTGCCGTCGGGCGCCGTGAGCGGCGGCAGCGCGTGGAAGGCGCGGTTCAGCAGGCTCATGCCGTCGATCGCGAGAAGGCGCTCGCTCACAAGTCGGTCCCCTTTCTGCTCGCGCTCCGAACTGACATTCGCGTGTCGGCCACACGGCCCCTGCCGCAAAAGGAGGCGGAGGCAGCAGCCTCCGCCTCGCAAACTGGTGCCGAAGGTGGGACTCGAACCCACACGGGGATTGCCCACCGCATTTTGAGTGCGGCGCGTCTGCCATTCCGCCACTTCGGCTCGCCGTACATGATAGCACGGCGCGGGCCGTCGCTCCATCCCTCGCGGCCGGGCGGTTTGCCAGCGCATGCGCACTTCGCTATGCTAGCGGCATGCTTTCCCAGCGAGGTGCTCGTCTCTCTTGTCGATGCATGCTTTGACCGTCGCCAGCGCACGTGGATCCGCACCGTGGGGTTTTCTGCGCCCGCCATCCGGCGACAAGCCCGGTCTCGCGCTGTTCGCGCAGGTGGACATGCTCGTGCGCGTCACGCCATCCGGCGGGTTGCCCGGCGCCTTCGCCGCGCAGGGTTCGCGGGAAGCCGCCGTCGGCGCCGCCTATATGCTGCGTCTGCTCGGCATCGACATGCCGCTGCGCGCGGCCTTGCACTGCCCGGAACCCAGACGGCTCTACGCAGCGCGCGGCGCCGCCCTGCTCGGCGCTTTGGCCACCGCCCGCAGCGCGGGCCTCGAGCCCGCCCGCCGCGACCTCCAGCTCTGGTCCGAGGCGATGGAGCTTGGCTGGTCGCCGGCCGAACCGCCGGGACAGCTGTTCGGTGCCTGGCTGGGCCATGCGGCGCCGCAGCCCGACGCGCTCTGGCCCGGCCCCGAGGACCCGCGGCTCGCGGTCGCAGCGGCGGAGGTCAAGGACGGCCTCCTGGCCGCTGTGCCGGCGCTCCGGGACTTCTGGGTGGCCGCGGAGACGCAGGGTGCCCTGGGACTCGCCTACGACCCGCTGTTCGGCCAGGTGGCGGCGATCTTCAGCGCGGGCAACGCCCCACCGCCGCCGGGCGGCCGGGACATCGTGCCCGGTCGCGTGGGCCTCGGTTACGCCTGGGCCTGAGGACACAAGGAGGGCGGTCGCAGTGCGACCGCCCTCCTTGTGTCCTAAACCCGGTGGATGACCTCCTGCGCGTCACTTGCCTCGGCCTCCGGCACCACGACCTCGTAGACGCTCTCGCCACGCACCTCCGCAAGAAATCCCTCGTGGTCGAGCATGGTCCGGATGCGCTCGGCCTCGGCCCTGCGTCCCGTGACGTACACGACGATCCACACGGTTTGCGGTGCCTCCTCATTAGTCGGTATGCCGATGGGCCGCCTCAGCCGACCTGCAGGACGCTGGCCGCCGCGTGGCAGGGCGCGGCCGTGGCCACCAGGAAGCGTCCTCCCTTCCCTACCCTGCGCCTTGCGGCCCGCAGGCGCAAGACGGAGACCGACTCGAGCCCGCTCGCGGGCCCGCGCGGCGCGAACACGATCGCCCCCGTGCCCTGCTCCCGCGCCCACGCCCTGAGGAGCGACGGCAGGTGCCAGTTGCGCTCGAGGGCGATGCGCGGGCAGACCTTGGGCGCCATGCACGAGACTGGGCACAGCCATGCCGCGGCGGAGAGGTAGAGCACGTCGCCCTGGCTCCGCGCGAAGGGAAGCGCGAAGCGGCCGGCCGGAGCGGTCAGGTGCCCGCCGCAACTGTCGGCCAGGACGCGCGCCAAGATGTGCCGCCCGATCGGCGGCGGGATGATCCGGCAGTCGCCGGGAAGGTCGTCGATGGCCCCGAGGAGATAACGGTCGGCCGGTTCGTCCAGGAGCTCCACGCCATCGGCGGCGGGATCGCCGGCCAAGGTAGCGGCCCGCTCTCCCGCCACGAGGATGCGCTGCTCGGCGATCTCCTGCGCGCGCATGGCCGCGCGGATCTGGCGCAGCTGCAGGCGGCCGAAGCCGCTGTCGCCGAGCAGCAGCAGGATCACGGTCTTAGCGCGTGAGCCCGGCGACGGTCTCGCGGTCGAGGCGACGCACGAGGGCGGAAACGAGGCGGACGGCGTTGCGGTAGTCCTCGAGGCTGAAGACCGACGCGGCGCTGTGGATGTAGCGCGTCGGCACGCTGAGCACGAGGCTGGGCACGCCGCTGCCGGTCAGGTGGATCTGCCCCGCGTCGGTCCCGCCGGCACGGACCATGTCCTGCTGGACCGGGATGCCCTCGCTCTTCGCCACTTCCAGAGCCAGCTTGCGCAGAGGCTGATTCGGGATCATGGACCCGTCGTAGAGGAGGATGGCGGGGCCCTTGCCGAGCGCCGCCTCCGCCTCGTAGGGCTCCACGCCCGGGGTGTCGCCGGCGATGCCCACGTCGAGCGAGAACGCCACGTCCGGCATGATCGTCTGGGCGGCGGTGCGCGCGCCGCGCAGGCCGACCTCCTCCTGGACCGTCGCGACGCCGTAGACGATATTCGGGTGCGCCTGCCCCTTGAGGCCCCGCATCACTTCCGTGACCACGGCGCAGCCGTAGCGGTTGTCCCAGGCCTTGGCGAGCACCAGGTCGGGGTTGCCCAGGCGCTCGGTCGGGCAGATGGGCGTGATCGGGTCGCCCGGGGCGATGCCGATCGCCTCGGCTTCCTCGCGGCTCGTGACGCCGACGTCGATGAACATCTTGCGCCGGTCGACGATCTTCTTGCGCTCCTCGGCGTCGAGCACGTGCGGCGGCTTGCTGCCGACCACACCGTGGACCATGCCGCGCGAGGTGCGGATCTCGACGCGCTGGGCGAGCATCACCTGCTCCCACCAGCCGCCGATGGTCTGGAAGTAGACGAACCCCTTCTCGTCGATGCGCGCCACCATCATGCCGATCTCGTCCAGGTGACCCGCGAGCATGATCTTCGGTCCGGACTCGTCTCCGGCCTTGCGTACGATCAGCGATCCG
>JAJZIE010000098.1 GCA_021810725.1 Bacillota bacterium
GGATGACGCGCAGGGACTGCGCGCGCTCGGGGATGGTGACGCCCATCAGCTTTTCGACGGCCATGGCGAAGCCGGAGCTGTTCATGAAGCTCGAGCAGTAGTTGAGGCGGTCGCAGTACGGGATCATGTTGTGGTAGGTGTGGGTCTCGGCCATCTTCTCGAAGTTGCGGTGGAGATACCCGAGCTCCACATCCGCCTCGCGCACCTTCTCTCCGTCGACCCTCGCGACGATGCGGAAGGTGCCGTGCGTCGCGGGATGCGAGGGACCGATGTTGAGGATCGTCGGCTGCTGCACGATCTCCTGGCCGTCCTCGCCGATGGGCGAGCGCTCGGCGATCGGCAGGGTCGCCGGTTCGTCGAAGGGTTGGCGCAGCCCGGGCGGGTAGTCCCGGCGCATCGGGTGGATGTTGCCGAAGCCGTTGTGCGTCAGGATGCGCCGAAGGTCTGGATGGCCAAGGAAGCGGATGCCGTAGAGGTCGTAGGCCTCGCGCTCGAACCAGTTCGCACCGCGCCAGACAGGCGTCACGCTCTGAACGACGGGGTCGTCTTCGGGCACCCCCACCTCCAGGCGGATCTTGTGCCCGTGCTCGAGGGACCTGAGGTGGTACACGACATCGAACCGCGGCGTGCGCTTCAGGTAATCGACGCCGCAGATGTCGAGCGGCATGTCGTAACTGAGCTCGGGGTCCTGGCGCAGGAGCCTGGCCGCTTCCAGCAGCACCGACCGCTCGAGGCGCAGCGTGAGGTCGCTGCGGAAGTTCCTCACCGCGAGCACCTTGTCGCCGAAGGCCCGGCGGAGCTTGTGGACCGCGAGACCTCCGGCGTCGCCTGCCGATGTGGAAAAGGCCTGCAGACCGTCGGCCGGGGGCATCAGTTTCGTCACGGACGCGTCATAGGTCCAGGGGTGCGGTGGCCTGTGGCTGCGGCCACGCCGCAGACTGCCGTTCTTGATGCCCTCCTGCAGCGTGATGACCGCGTGCAGGACGGCTTCGGGGGTCGGCGGGCAGCCTGGAATGTAGACGTCGACCGGCAGGAACTCGTCGATGCCCTGGGCGACGTTGTACGAGCGGTAAAAGCCGCCCGAGACCGTGCAGGCGCCCATCGCGATCACCCACTTCGGATCGGCGATCTGCTCGTAGATGTTCTTGAGGACCGGCACCATCTTGTCGGTGATCGTGCCCATGACGAGCAGGACATCCGACTGCCTGGGGCTGAACCGCATCACCTCGGCGCCGAAGCGCGCCAGATCGTAGCGGGAGGAGGCGACGGACATGAACTCGATGGCGCAGCAGGCGGTGCCGAACGGGAGCGGCCAGAGCGACCCACCCTCGGCCCAGCGCGCGAGCGCGTCGAGGCGCGTCGTGACGAAGTTCTGCGGTTCGGTCTCGGCTGGCATCAGGTCATCTCCTCGGCAGCGCAGCGCCAGCCGTTGCGACCGGCGCGTTCGATAGGGTCGCTTTCGGTCGGGGCCGATATACCCGCCGCAGCGCTGCCTGACGGCTCTGGCGGCCTGCGCCGCTTCATCTGCTGCCTTTTTTGAGGCTCGCCGACCTTGTGACGCGCTTGGCTACTCCGGATCCGGGTCGAGGCCCTGCTTCCGGCGCACAGGGCGCAGCCCGTAGCGGATCCGGTACTGGATCGGCGCGCGGCGCAGGTAGCCGAAGGGAAAGGTCCAGATGTGGACGAGGCGCGTCCAGGGCGAGATGGCGAAGAAGGTGAACGCCGCGACGATGTGGAGCTTGAAGATGAAAGGCACGCCGCGCATCAGGGCGATGTTCGGGTGCAGCACGAGGATGCCGCGGATCCAGGGGCCGATCGTGCTGCGATAGTGGTAGGCGCCGAAGAGCCAGTCGTAGACGCCCGTGATGCCCATGCCGAGCCCTACCGTCACGACGAGGGCGAGGAGCGCGACGAGGTCGCTCGTCGAGGTGCTGAGCAGCACCCTTTTCACCGAGAGGCGGCGCACGATCAGCAGGAAGAGACCGATCAGGGCCGCGATACCGGTGATGCGCCCACCCGCGACGGCGACGAAGTGGTAGGCCTCCTGGCCGACGCCGATGGCGTTATAGAACTCCTTCGGGATCAAAAGCCCCGCGACGTGGCCCGCGAAGACGGCGAGGATGCCCCAGTGGAAGAGGGGGCTCGCGACGCGCAACTGGCGCTTTTCTAGTAGCTCGCTCGACTTCGACGTCCAGCCCATGGGGTCGGTCGAGTAGCGGAAGAAGAGCCCGACCACCAGCAGGGTCAGGGTGATGTACGGGTAGATGATCCAGAGAAAGACGTCCATGGTCTCTCCTCCCGCCCCGGCTAGGACTGCGCGTGGTGCAGTGGGTAGGGTACGTCGTCCTCGGCGGCGCTACGCGCGGCGGGGGGCGCAAGACCGCCTGCCTCCCCGGATGTGGGCAGGACCGTGCCCGCGGCGGCGAGCAGGAAGCGGTAGGGGCTTTTCGCCCGCGCGAGGTTTGCTGTGAGCCGCCCGACGCACCGCCCGACGCGCGGGGCGAGGTCGTCACCGCTTTTCGGCCGCACGGCGAGCAGCTCGAGCAGGAGGGGCAGGTAGTCCGGCAGCTCGTCCTCGGGCACCTCATAGCCGGCCTCGCGCGCACGCCCTTTGAGGTCCAGGAGCAGCCGGGCCCGCTCGGAGCCTTCGCCCGCCTCGTGGAACGTGAGGTAGAGCGCGTTCTCCTCGTGGAAGTCGAAGATCTCGGAGTAATGGGCCGCGAGCTCGGCTTGCGGCATGGTGCGAATCTCCCGCAGGAAGCGGCCGAGGAGGTCCCGTCCGTCGCCCGCCGCAAGGCTGCGCGCAAGGCGCTCGCACTCGCCGAGGAGGCGCCCGCGCTCCTCATCGGGATAGTCGAGCAGGAGCGAGGCGAGCTTCAGGAGCTTCTGCCTTCCCGTCATGGCTGCGGCCTGCGCTCGCGCGCCCGTGTCAGGAGTCCTTCGGGCGGGATCAGCTCGTCGAACGACGCGGCCCCCTGCGCCAGCGCGACGTTCGGGTTGCCCTCGCGCCTTGCCGTGGGGATCACGTAGCGGTCGTTGTATTTCGCGATCGCGAGGAGGCGCACCATCTGCTCGACGTCGTCCGCCGTGAGACCTGCGGCCTCGAGGTAGCCGGGGTCCTCGGGAAGCCCAAGCATGCGTCGGCGCATCTGCATGCGCATCGCCGCGAGCTTTATGAGCACCCTCCGGATCACCGCCGTGTCGCCGGCTGAGAGCAGGTTTGCGAGGTACTCCTGCGGGATGCGCATGGCGTCGATCGCCGGCAGCACCTCGGCGGCGTCCAGGCTGCCCTTCGCCTCGAGCGGCTCGAGCATGGGGCTCAAGGGCGGGATGTACCAGACCATCGGCAGGGTGCGGAACTCGGGATGGAGCGGCAAGGCGATCCCCCATGTGACGGCGAGCTTGTAGACGGGAGACGCTTGCGCCGCCTTGAGCCAGGCCTCGTTGATGCCGTCTGCGCGGGCCCTTTCGATGACTTTGGGGTCCCGCGGATCGAGGAAGAGGGAGAGCTGCGAGCGCACGAGATCCTGCTCCCGCTCCGCCGAGGCCGCCTCCTTGACGCGGTCCGCGTCGTAGAGCAGGACGCCGAGGTAGCGTAGGCGCCCGACGCAGGTCTCGGAGCAGATCGTCGGCATGCCCGCCTCGATGCGCGGGTAGCAGAAGGTGCACTTCTCCGCCTTGTAGGTGCGCCAGTTGAAATAGACTTTCTTGTAGGGGCAGCCGCTGACGCAGTAGCGCCAGCCGCGGCAGGCCTCCTCGTCGACGAGCACGATGCCGTCCTCCTGGCGCTTGTAGATCGCCCCCGAGGGACAGGAGGCGACGCAGGACGGATTGAGGCAGTGCTCGCAGATGCGCGGCAGGTAGAACATGAAGGTCTGCTCGAAGGCGAACTGCACCTGCCGCTCGATGCCCCGCATGTCCGGGTCGAAGCGGCAGCGCTCGGGGGCCCCCGCGAGGTCGTCCTCCCAGTTGGGGCCCCAGTCGGGCTGGTCGATCGGCTCGCCCGTCAGGTGCGAGCGCGGCCTGGCCACCGGCAGATGGTCGGTCGGGGGACTGTCGATCACGGTGGAGTAGTCGTAGGTCCAGGGGGCGCCATAGTCGTCGATCTCCGGCAGGTCCGGGTTGTAGAAGAGGTTCAGGAGGCGCTTCGCCGCCGAGCCGCCGCGCAGGACGAGCTCGCCCTTGCGCAACGTCCAGCCGCCCTTCCGCTCTTCCTGGTCCTCCCAGCGCTTGGGGTACCCGAGGCCGGGCTTCGTCTCGACGTTGTTGTAGTACATGTACTCGGCGCCGATGCGGTTCGTCCAGGTGTTCTTGCAGGTCACGCTGCAGGTGTGGCAGCCGATGCACTTGTCGAGGTTCATCACCATCGCGACCTGCGCCTTAATCGACAAGCCAGCGCACCTCCCCCAGGCGCCGCACGACGACGAACTCGTCCCGTTGGTGTCCGCACGGCCCGTAGTAGTTGAAGCCGTAGCTGAACTGGGCGTAGCCGCCGATCATGTGGGTCGGCTTCGGCACGATGCGCGTCATGCTGTTGTGCACGCCGCCGCGGTCGCCCGTGACGGCCGTCGCGGGGATCGCAACCGTCTGGTCCGGCGCGTGGTACATGATCGAGACGCCGATGGGGATGCGGTGGCTCACCACCGCCCGCACCGCGGTCGCCCCGTTGCGGTTGAACACCTCGACCCAGTCGTTGTCGCGCACCGAGATCGCCTCGGCGTCCTTGGGACTCAGCCAGATCACCGGCCCGCCGCGGAAGAGCGAGAGCATGGTGAGCGTGTCGCCGTAGGTGGTGTGGATCGACCACTTGTTGTGGGGCGTCAGAAAGCGCAGGGTCACCTGCGGGCGGTCCTGCGCGGGTCCGTCGATGCCCTTGGGGAAGGGCGGCCGCTCGAGCGGCGGCCGGTAGAGCGGCAGACCCTCGCCGAAATCGAGCATCACCTCGTGGTCCATGTAGAACTGCTGGCGGCCTGTCACGGTGCGCCAGGGGATGCCGAGGTCGACATTGCTCGTGAAGGGCGAGTAGCGGCGCTCGTGCGTCTCGATGCCGCTCCAGGTCGGGGCGGTGATCGTCAGGCGCGGCTGCGCGACAAGGTCGTTGAAGGAGAAGAACTCCTGCTCGCGCCCGTCGGCGAGTTGCGCGAGCGTCAGGCCCGTCGTCTTCTCGAGCGCGTGCCAGGCCGCCACCGCCCGCCGGCCGTTCGTCGTGCCGGAAAGGCGCAGGATGGCCTCGGCGGCGTTGCGGTCATCGGCGAGCGACGGGCCCGTGGGGACACCGTTCGCCGGCGAGGGGCCGAGCGCCGCGAGGAGCTGCCCGTACGCCTCCTCGGCGGTCGAGACGACGCCCTTCGCGGACTGCTGCACGGCCCGGGGCCCCAAGGTGATCATGCGGTCGTAGACGAGAGAGAAGTCGCGCGGCACGAGGAAGAAGCGCGGCATGGTGCGGCCCGGCACCGGCTCCGTCTCGCCCGCCCGCCAGTCCCGCACCTTGCCGAGCGGCTGCGCGAGCTCCGATCGGGTGTCGTGCAGCAGGGGCGCCATCATGAGGTCCTGTTGGGACGGGAGGTGCTCCTTCGCGAGCCGCGAGAAGACCCTCGCGATCTCGGAGAAGGTGCCCCAGTCGCTCCTCGCCTCCCAGGGCGGCGAGATCGCCGGCGTGAACGGATGGATGTAGGGGTGCATGTCGGTCGTCGAGATGTCGTGCTTCTCGTACCACGTGGCGGCGGGCAGCACGACGTCGCTGAAGAGGCCGGTGCCCGTCATGCGGAAGTCGATGTCGACGAGGAGGTCGAGCTTGCCCCGCGGCGCGGGTTCCTTGAACTGCACGGTATGGAGCCCGGGATCGGCCTTGGGCTCCGCGAGGATGTGGCCTTCCGCCCCGAGGAGATGCTCGCGGAAGTACTCGTAGCCCTTGCCGTTCGACGTCAGGAGGTTGCCCCGCCAGACGAAGAGCAGGCGCGGGAAGTTCTCGGGCTCGGACGGCTCCTCCACCGCGAAGCGGAGGTCGCCCTTCTGCAGCCGCTCCGCCACGTGCCGCGCGACCTCCTCGTCGGTCGTGCAGCCCGCGGCCTCGGCCTTCTTCGCCACCTCGAGGGAACTCTCGTTGAACTGGGGGTAGGAGGGGAGCCAGCCGAGCCGTACGGCGAGGGCGTTCATGTCCGCCGCGTGGAGGTTCGAGAACCGCCCGCCGAGAGGTGACGAGACTTCGAGGAGCTTCGTGTCGTCGTAGCGGTACTGCTCCGTCGCGAAGTAGAAGAAGGACGTGCCGTTCTGCCAGCGCGTCGCGGGCAGCCAATCCGAGGCGAACGCCAGGGTGCTGAAACCCTCCAGCGGGCGGATCTTCTCCTGCCCGACGTAGTGCGCCCAGCCGCCGCCGTTGACCCCCTCGCCGCCGGTGAGGAGCACGAGGTTGAGGATGGCGCGGTAGGTCATGTCGCTGTGGTACCAGTGGTTGACGCCGGCGCCCATCGCGATCATCGCCCTGCCCTTGGTGCGCGCCGCGGTGTCGGCGAATTCGCGCGCGACGGCGATGGCCTGTCCGCGTGGCACGCCGGTGATCGCCTCCTGCCAGGCCGGCGTGTACGGCGTGGGGTCGTCGTAGTCCTTGGGATAGTCGCCTGCGAGCCCGCGGGCGATGCCGACGTTCGCGAGCATGAGGTCGTAGACCGTCGCGACGAGCAGATCGCCATCCTCCGTCTTGAGCCGCCGCACCGGCGCGTGGCGCAGGAGTACCTGTCGTTCGCCGTCGCCGAAATAAGGAAAGAGGATGGGAAGGGCCCCGTCCGGGCCGTGCAGGAAGGTGAGCTCGGGTTCGATCTTCCGGTCGTCCGGCGCGTCGAGCGAGAGGTTCCAGCGGCCCGAGCCGTCCCAGCGATAGCCGATCGTGCCGTTCGGAGCGAGAGGTTTGTCCTGCCCCTCGTCCCATACGAGCGGTTTCCACTCGGCCTCCTTGGCCTCAAGCCCGAGGTCGGCCATGTTGAGGAAGCGGTCCGGGGCATAGCCAGACTTCCCTCCTGCCGACGCCTCGCGCAGCAGGACAAGGAACGGCAGGTCGGTGAAGCGCCTGACGTAGCCGAGGAAGTAGTCGCAGGGGTGCTCGACATAGAACTCGCGCAGCACGACATGGGTCATCGCCATGGCGAGCGCGCCGTCCGTGCCGGGCCGCGCCGGCAGCCAGGTATCTGAGAACTTGACATACTCGGCGTAGTCCGGGCTCACGGCCGCGATCTTCGTGCCGTGGTAGCGCGTCTCCACCATGAAGTGGGCGTCCGGCGTCCTGGTCTGGGGCAGGTTCGTGCCCCAGATGATCATGTAGGCGGCGTTGTACCAGTCGCCGCTCTCGGGCACGTCGGTCTGCTCGCCCCAGATCTGCGGCGAGGCGATCGGCAGGTCGGCGAACCAGTCGTAGAAACTGAGCACGGTGCCGCCGATCAGCGAGAGGAAGCGCACGCCCGACGCGTAGCTGACCATCGACATCGCCGGGATCGGCGTGAAGCCGACGACGCGGTCGGGACCCCAGCGCTGGATCGTGTGCACCGTGGCGGCCGCGATCAGCTCCGTGACCTCGTCCCAGGTGGAGCGGACGAAGCCGCCCTTGCCGCGGGCGGAGCGGTAGCTCCTGGCCTTCTCGGGATCCTCGACGATCGAGGCCCAGGCCGCGACCGGGTCGGCGCTGCCTTTGCGCGCCGCCCGCCACAGCTTCAGCAGCGCCCCGCGCACGTACGGGTACTTGACGCGCAGGGGGCTGTAGGCGTACCAGGAGAAGCTCGCGCCGCGCGGGCAGCCCCTCGGCTCGTACTCCGGCGTGTCCGGCCCGAGCGAGGGATAGTCCGTCTCCTGCGTCTCCCAGACGATGAGGCCGTCCTTGATGTAGACCTTCCAGCTGCACGAGCCCGTGCAGTTCACGCCGTGCGTCGTCCGCACCTCGCGGTCGTGCTGCCAGCGGTCGCGGTAGACCCGCTCCCAGTTCCGGTCCCGCACCGATTCCTCCGACCAGCCTTCAGCGGAGAACGGGCCTTTCCTGAGGTAGGCGAGCGAACGGTAGAGTCCTGATGTGCGGGGGATGGCGACCACCTCCTGAACGTCGCGGCGGCCGCCCGCGCGAGGCGGCGCCAAAGCGGGCGGAACTCCCGGGTCGAGGCAGGGGCCTCTCGTCGCGGCCGTTCCACCAGCGGTCAGGGGTAGGTTGCCAAGGCAATCTTTCGCTATGCACGCAGGAGACTGCGCTGCCCGCCATGACCAGGCGATGGCCGGCATGGACAAGCGCAGGTCTCGGAATGCACGTCAGGTGTCGGTCTTCGAAGTCCTGGCGGATTTTGGATCGGCATGAGCTGCCAAAAGGAGGGAGCAAGGCGCCTCGTCGGCGAACCTCACCACGGCCAGCCGGGTGGGACGGAACGGTACGCGCCGGAGGGGTACAAAATGCTGCGCTCAAGTCTTGCCGGGATCGGTGCCGTGGCTGCGGCCCTTCTGTTGGCGGGTTGCGGCACGTCACCAACGGCGACCCACGACTCGCAGCCGTCTCGGGCTGCTTGGGTTCCCGGCCTCTCGGTTGCGTCTAAATCTGGACTCGACACCGGTCTCACCGGATCTGGAGGGACCCGGACCGCTTACGATCTCCCTCGCGGCGGCCAAGGGTCGGTCTGTCGCCCGGAATATTCTCGATTGGCTGCGGCAGG
>JAJZIE010000099.1 GCA_021810725.1 Bacillota bacterium
CCAGGACTTTCGGCCGTCCCCCGGCACGATCGAGCGGTTCGAACCGCCGGGCGGCTTCGGCGTGCGCGCCGACTTCGGCGTGCAGACGGGCTCGCAGGTGACGGCCTACTACGACTCGATGATCGGCAAGCTGATGACCTGGGGGCGCACGCGGCCCGAGGCGATCGCGCGCATGCGCCGGGCGCTCCTCGAGACGCGGGTCGAAGGGATCAAGACGACGATCCCGCTGCACCTCGCGATCCTGGACGACCCGGACTTCTGCGCGGGCAAGATCGACATCAACTTCCTCGAGCGTCGCCTAGCGGAGGGCCTGATCGCCAAGGCCTGACGGCGCGCAGATCGGTCCATGGCGGGGACCACCGCGCTTTGCGGCGGTCCCCGCGGCCTTAAGTCTCGGAGGGACTTCGAAACGCCGCTTGGAGGGATCGGTTTGGGCAAGAGGGACGTGCGCTCGGGTCGGCTGGACACCCGGGCGGTCTGGGCGGGCGAGGAGACGTACTGGGCCGAGCGGGCGACGCAGGTGCCTGTGGTGCACAGCGTGTCGTTCGGCTATGGCGACGTGGACGAGTGGTACGAGGTCGCCTTGGGGCAGCGCGAGGGCCACATCTACGGGCGGAACACCAATCCGACCGTGGCGGCACTGGAGGAGAAGGTGCGCGTTCTCGAAGCGGCCGAGGCCGCCACGAGCTTCTCGACCGGCATGGCCGCCATCAGCGGCACCTTGCTGGCCCTGCTGAAGCCGGGCGACCGCGTCGTCTCGATCAAGGACACGTACGGCGGCACCAGCAAGCTGTTCCTTGAATTCCTGCCGAGGTTCCAGGTGGAGGTGGCGCTCTGCGATACGGGCGACCACGACGCGATCGAGGCTGAGGTGGCGAAGGGCTGCACGCTCCTCTACCTCGAGACGCCGACCAATCCGACGCTGAAGGTGCTCGACATCGGGCGACTGAGTGCGGCAGGGCATCGCCAGGGCGCGATTGTCGTCGTCGACAACACCTTCGCGACACCTGTGAACCAGCATCCGCTCACGTTGGGCGCGGACCTTGTGGTGCACAGCGCGACGAAGTTCCTCGGCGGACACGCGGACGCGCTCGGCGGGATCCTCTGCGGTCGGGAGGACCTCGTGCAGCAGGTCTTCCACTTCCGCGAGATCAACGGCGCGACGCTGCATCCGGAAGCGGCCTACCTCATCCTGCGCGGCCTCAAGACGCTTGGGCTCAGAGTGCGGCAGCAGAGCCGAAGCGCTCTCGCCATCGCGCAGTTCCTGTCGGAGCAACCCCAGGTGGAACGGGTCTTCTACCCAGGCCTGCCGGGCCATCCGCTGCATGACGTCGCCGCACGGCAGATGGAGGGGTTCGGCGGCGTGCTGTCCTTCTCGCTGCGCGGCGGCTTCGAGGCGGTGCGCCGGTTCCTGCCGGAGCTGCGTCTCGCCCACCTGGCGGCCAACCTGGGCGCCGTCGAGACGGTGGCCGGGCCGCCCCGGACGACGAGTCACGTGGAACTCACGGAGGAGGAGCGCGCCGCCCTCGGCATCCCGGAGGGCCTCATCCGCTACTCGGTCGGCATCGAGGCGACGGAGGATCTCCTCGCCGACCTCGCGCAGGCCCTCGGCCAGCTGTCGCCGCAGGCTTGACATCTGGGGTGCGGCCTTCCCGTCCGCGGCCTATGATGGGATGGTGGGCGGCCACAGGACTCCGACCGCAGGTGTCGAGGCCGGCGGGTCGCTCTCGCGAGGAGGCTTCCGCATGCGCACGCTCGATTTGCGCGGCCAGTGCTGACTTGCCCCTATCATCAGCGTCGCTGATGCCATGCTGGAAACGACACCGGGGGCGGAACTCCTGGTCCTGACCGACAACGTGTCGGTGTTACGGGACCTCGAGGCCTTCGCGCACACGACGGGAAATCGTGTTCTTGGCCAGGAGCCTGTGGCCGAAGGATGGCGGGTGCGGCTCGAGCGCGTCCCGGGATCGAGGCTCGAGCGGCGCCGGGCCGTGAAGACGACCGGCTGAGCGCGCAGCCGCCGCGCTTTGGCGGGTCGGCGGCATGGTGGCGGGAGGCGGGGGCAGTCCGCGTCCCTCCATGTCCTATCGGAACGCGGCATCGCAACAGCCAGACGCCTTGTCGGAGGCGTCTTCTGGCATATGGACCAGCGGGCAGGTAGTATAATGCCGAGGGGGTGCGTCCGCTTGGAGGAGCACGAGGTGGTGTCCGCGGTCGCCGACGACACAGGTGCCGTCCGCATCGCCGACGAGGTCGTGTCGGTCATCGCCGGCATGGCCGCCAGCGAGGTCGAGGGCATTGCCGGCATGTCCGGCGGCATTGCCTCGGGACTCACCGAGCGACTCGGCATCAAGCACCTCCAGCGCGGCGTCAAAGTGGAAGTGGGGGAGAAGGAGGCCGCGATCGACCTCTATGTCATGGTCGACTACGGCGCCCGCATCCCCGAGGTGGCCCAGCGCGTGCAGGAACGCGTCAAGACCGCCGTCGAGTCCATGACGGGACTCAAGGTGGTCGAGGTGAACGTGCACATCCAGGGTGTGGCCTTCCCCGACACGGACGTCGACGGGCAGAGGGTCAAGTGAGTCGCGGCGGCGGCTGCTCCAGTCCAGCGAGCTGGACCGGTGAACTGCGTACGGGGGAGAGATCTCCCCGGGCAGGTGGGGGTAAGATTTGAAGATCGTCGGCTATTTCGACCGCGTGATCCTGGCGATCTACACCATCAGCCTGGGCATCGCGTCGCTCGGGCTCATTCTGCTGGCCTTCGGCTGGCGTACACCGCTGGAGTACATTCGGACAAGCGCCCTGACGATTCCCGGCAGAATCGAGATCGGCATCATCGGCCTTGTGCTGGTGGTCGTCAGCGTGCGGCTCGTGGGGGTGGGCATCTCGGGGTCGCCGAGGCGCCGGGCGATCAAGCACGAGCTGGCGCTCGGCGACGTGCGCATCTCGGTCTCCGCGGTCGAGG
The DNA here is from genome assembly GCA_021810725.1 of Bacillota bacterium. Lineage (GTDB taxonomy): Bacteria > Bacillota > Sulfobacillia > JAJZYS01 > JAJYTV01 > JAJZQO01. The sequence continues at coordinate 2,966 of JAJZIE010000099.1, forward strand.
GCATGGTGCAGAGGCTGGTGCGCAACGTGGCGGGCGTCCGGGACGCGAGCGCCGTCATGGAGCGCTGGGAGGATGGACTCGCCGTCCGGGTGCGTGCGACCGTCGGGCCGAGTGAGCCGGTGACGGAACTGTCGGCAACGATCCAGGACGCGATCAGGACCCAGGTGCAGCGTGTCATTGGCGTGCCCGTCAAGCAGGTGCGCATCGAGATCCACCACATCAGTCCCGAGACCCGGCGCAGCAGGGTGGAGTAAGATCATGAGGGAGTTCTGGCTGCGGCTCTGGCAGGAGCACCCCGGGGCCCTGGTCGGCACCACGCTCGGGGTGCTGTGGGCCCTCCTGGCGGTAGGTGTCGGATTCTTCGCCGCCCTCTTCGTCCTCATCGCCGGGTTCGTCGGCTGGTTTGTCGGGATGCGCCACGACAGCGACGCGGGCGACTGGGGCGAGCTCATCGAGCACATCTTCCAACGGGAGCGTGACTGATGGCCAGACGACAGTCCCGTGTCCTGGCCCTGCGCGTGCTGTTCGCCATGGAGGTGGGCCGGCACAGCCTCGAGGACACCCTTCGTCAGGAACTTTCGGACGAGCCCGAGGCGTTCGCCGATTACGCGCGCGAGATCTGCCTCGGCGTCGATCGGCAGAGGGAGCGCATCGACGGCCTCATCGCGCAGCTCAGCCGTGGCTGGTCCCTGCCGCGGCTCGCAACGGTGGACCGCTGCCTTTTGCGCATGGCCGCCTACGAGCTCCTCGAGCAGCCAGATATACCGTCGAACGCGATCGTCAGCGAAGCGGTGGAACTTGCCAGCATCTACTCCACCGAGGAGGCCCCCCGCTTCGTCAACGGCCTGCTGGCGCGCATGGCCGGCGAACTCGGGCGCCCGCTCAGCGAGCGCGGCGCCGAGCCCTCCGAAGAGGCGGACGGAGACGATGGCGCGGAGCATTGACGGCCGGGAACTGGCCGAAGGGCTGACGGCGGCGGCTGCCGACGACGTGAGGACCCTGCGGCAGGACCATGGCCGACCGCCCGGGCTTGCCCTCGTCGTGGTCGGGGACGATCCCCGGGCGCAGCGATGGGCGGGGGCGGCAGAGCAGGCCGCGGTCTTCGCGGGCATGCACGTGGAACTGCACACGATGCCGCGCCGCTCTACGCCGCAAGCTGTCCGTCAGATGATCGGGCGTCTTGGCGCCGAATCCGAGATCGACGGGATCTGCCTGCAATCCCCCTTGCCGGACCAGCTCGACGAACTGGAGGTCCTTGAGGCCATCGCTCCCGAGAAGGATGTGATGGCCTGCACGCCGATGCAGGCGGGGCGCCTGGTGCTGGGCCGGCCCGGCTTCCGGCCGTGTCTGCCCACCGCCGTGATGGAACTCGTGCGCATCTCGAACCTGTCGCCCGGTGGCCGCGAGGCCGTCGTGGTCGGCCGGGGCGGCGCGGCGGAGCGGCAGATGGCCCTGCTCCTGCTGGAGGCGGGAGCCAGCGTGACGCTGGTGCGCCCGGATGCGCAGGCTGACGCCGCGCGCCGCGCCGACGTCCTGATCGCCATGTCGGGATGGCCCGGCCTCGTCGGCCGGGGGCAGCTGAAGCCGGGAGCCCTGGTCGTCGACGCGGGCCCTGGCCTGGCGGACGAGACGCCTTCGGGCGCAGCGCCTGCCGAGACCGAGGCGTCCGCCGGGGCCTTCGCGGCATCCGAAACCGGCGTCCTGCCTTTGACCGCGGCCATGCTGGTGCGCAACACCGTGGAGGCTATGCGATGGAGATTCTCAGCGTCGGCGAGGTAGCCCGGATTCTGGGCGGGGTGCTCGAGGCGGAGCCGCGGCTGCGCCTCCTGTGCGTGCGTGGTGAACTGGGCAGCGTCAAGGCGCATCCCAGCGGGCACTTCTATTTCACGCTCAAGGACGAGTCGGCGCAGATCCGTGGAGTGATGTTCCGCTCACGCTTCCGCAACGTCGCATTCTCGCCCAAGGACGGGGACATGGTGCTCGTCACGGGTCAGGTCGCGTTCTACCAGGCCGGCGGGCAGGTGCAGATCTACGCGGAGGAGCTCGAGCAGCTCGGGCTCGGGGCGCAGCTCATGCGCCTCAAGGAGCTCAAGGCGCGGCTCGAGGCGGAAGGCCTGTTCCGGCCGGAGCGCAAGCGCCCGCTGCCGCTCCTGCCGCGCAAGGTGGGCATTGTCACATCGTCCTCCGGTGCCGCGCTGCGCGACATCCTGCAGATTACGCGCCGCCGCCATCCCGGCCAGGATGTCGTGGTCGCCCCCGCCAGGGTGCAAGGGCAGGGAGCGGCCGCGGAGGTCGTGCGCGCCCTGCGCCGCCTCGCTGGCCACCCAGGGGTGGACGTGATCATCGTCGGGCGCGGCGGCGGCAGCCAGGAGGATCTCGACGCCTTCAACGACGAAGCACTGGTCCGGGCCGTAGCCGCGTGCCCCGTGCCGGTGGTTTCGGCCGTCGGGCACGAGACGGACTTTACCCTGGTGGACTTCGCGGCCGACCAGCGGGCGCCAACGCCGAGCGCGGCGGCGGAACTCGCCGTGCCGGTGCAGCGCGAGCTGGCCCTGAGGATCTGGGAGCTCCGCCAGCGGCTCGGACAGGGGCTCCGGCGCTCCGCGGAGCGCCGCCGCGACCGGCTGGCGGCCGCGCTGCAGCGCTGGCCGATGCGTCGTCCCCAGGAACTGCTGCTGCGGCGGCGGGAGCGCGTGCAGGCGGCGGCGAGGCTTCTCGGCCATGTCGGGCGCGGGGACGCACTGCGCCGCAGGGCGCGCCTGCAGGCCGTCCAGGGGCGTCTCGGCGGGCTCGACCCGCGTGGCCCCTTGCGGCGCGGCTACGCCATGGTGACGAAGGATGGACGCGGCGTCACGGGGATTCGGGACCTGCTGCCCGGGGACCGCATCGAGGTGCATCTCGCGGACGGCCAGGCGTCGGCAACGATCGAGGAGATCGAGTCAGGGGAGGAAGCCAGGTGAAGTTCGAGGAGGCGATCGGCAGGCTCGAGGCCATCGTGCAGCAGCTGGAGGCGGGTGGCGACGACCTCGAGGCCCAGCTGAAACTGTTCGAGGAGGGCGTCACCCTCAGCCGGAGCTGCGAGGAGATCCTCGGCGCCGCCGAGGGGCGCATCGAGGAACTGCTCGGCGACGCGACGGGCGAGGTGCCCGAGGATCTCGACGACGAGGATCCGCGTCCTTGAAGGCCATCGAGCGCTATCTGCCACTTGTGGAGGCGACCATCCGGGGACTCTCCCTCGCGGACGAGATCCTGGACGCGCCGGCCGCTTACGCACTGGATGGCGGCAAGCGCCTGCGGCCCGGACTTCTCCTTCTGGCGACGGAGGCCTGCGGCGGCGACTGGGACCGGCTCGGGCGCGCGGCGGTGGCGGTCGAGTGCATCCACGCCTATTCCTTGATCCACGACGACCTGCCCGCGATGGACAACGACGACCTCAGGCACGGCAAACCGACCGTTCACCGGGCGTTCGGCGAAGCCACGGCGATCCTGACGGGCGACGGCCTCCTGACGCTCGCCTTCGAGCTCCTGGCCGAGCCGGTCGCTGGCCTGCGGGCTGCCTGGCAGCTTGCCGCCGTGTCGGAAGTGGCCAGGGGTGCGGGATTCGGATCCGGCATGGTCGGCGGTCAGGCACTGGATCTCGAGGGCGCCGAGGACGTCGAGCGCTGGCTCACGGTCGCGGCGGCCAAGACGGGACATCCCCTGGGTGCGGCGGCCGCTGCCGGCGCGTGGCTCGCGGGACGTGAGGAAGCGGTCGGGGCGCTCAGGCGTTATGGCCAGGAACTCGGCATCGCGTTCCAGATCAAGGACGATCTCCTGGATGTGCAGGGCTCCGAGGCAGCCATGGGCAAACGTCTGCACAAGGACATCGCGAAGGATCGTCCCAACTTTGTCGCGATCGCCGGCGAAGCCGCGGCGCAGTCGGCGTTGCGCGAGCATTCGGCAAACGCGTTGGCTGCGCTTGAAGAGATTGACGTCGATCGTGAAGGATTGACGCTGCTGGTCGAGGAACTCGCGTTCCGGACCCACTGAGACCGGCATGGCGCGGGCACTGCACCAAGATGGCGGCATGGCAGCGATCGGCGGCGCTGGTTTCCGATTCGCCCGGCGCGCGCGGCGCGGGATGGTATACTTGCTGTTGTTCATGTTTTCGGGTGGAGCAGTATCCTAGCCGGACGTGTCTCCCCTAGGGCGGGCCTAAAAAGCCGCCGAAGGGCACATCGATGAACCTCCTGGTGCTGGCTCGGAACGCCAAGTCCGGGTTGGTGCTGGGAGCGGAGGAGGTTGGGGCACCCATAATGGCATATGGTAACGCACCCAGCCTCCGCGGAGGCCCAAGTTCGTGGAGGGTCCGCCTGCGGATCGCATCTGCGGCTTGGAGTTGTACCTGTATCAGGTGCTGGGCATGGCCAGGCGCTTGGTGCAGCGTAGCCTGCCTTGAGCCTGGCGGGGGGAAGTCGGGTTCCGACATTGGCGTCCGGGGCCCCGGCGCGATGTCGCAGCCGAACGAAACCCGTCGGGCAAAAGAGGCTAAGGGAACACACGCGCCGCGAGGAAAACTCCTAGGCTGTTCGCCAAGAGCGAGACGTGCGAGGGATTACAGTGCGGCCTGAGTGGCAATCTAGCAGCGCCTATGGCGACATGGCGCACCGGGGCGAAAGGGGAACCGACGGCCGGCGACGGCCGGAGCCCCGGTTGGGAAAGCCAGCTGGACCTAAGCCGCAGCGTTTACCTTGCAGGTTTCCACCCGAGCCATTCCTTTGGAGGACCACTTGAGGCGCGAGCCGCAGCGCCTCGGCTGGCGCGCGGTGCGCTTCGCCATCCTTTCTTTTGTCGTCGCCCTCCTGGTGACCTGGCCGACGCAATCCGCCGCGCTCGGCTGGCCGGTGCTCGCCGCCCTGCCTGTCCTGCTCCTGATCATCCTGCTGGGCGTGGCCTTCGACATCGTCGGCGTCGCCGCCACGCGCGCGCACGAGACGCCGTTCCACGCCCGATCGGCAAGCAAGCGTCCCGGCGCCCGCAAGGCGATCCAGTTGGTGCGCGAGGCGGACCGGGTCGCGACGATCTGCTCCGATGTCGTGGGGGACATCGCCGGCACGCTTTCGGGGGCGCTCGCGGCCGGTCTCGCGCTGCGTGCCGAACCCGCGGCGCGGGGACTTGGCGCGATTCTTGCGGTTGCGCTCGTCTCAGCTGTCACAATTGGTCTAAAATCAGCAGCAAAAGGTCTGGCGGTCCGCAAGGCGGACGCCATCGTCTGGCTGGTCGGCCGTGTACTTGAGGCCGTGGAGTCGGTGCTGCCGGTCCACATCCTCGAACCACGGCCGAAGCGACGCCGGGGAGGGCTTTGAATGGAGGATCTGCTCCAAGGCCGGGACATCGGGCAGATGAGCGATGCCGAGCTCAGAGTGCTCTGCAGCGACGTCCGCCATGAGATCATCGATGTCGTGTCCCGGGTGGGGGGCCACCTGGCGCCAAGTCTCGGCGCGGTCGAGATCACCGTCGCGCTGCACGCCGTTTTGCATCGCGAGACGGACAAGCTGATCTTCGACGTCGGGCACCAGGCCTACGCGCACAAGCTCCTGACAGGGCGCCGCGAG
>JAJZIE010000100.1 GCA_021810725.1 Bacillota bacterium
GGCACCACCTTCAGGCTGCGCATCCCCCTGACCCTCGCGATCATGCGGGCGCTTCTGGTGCGGACGGGCGAGGAGATCTACGCCCTGCCGCTGAGCTCCGTGCGCCAGATCGTCAAGCTCACAGGCACGAATGTGCAGCAGACCTACGGCCGGTCCCTGCTGGCCGATCGCGGACAGCTGATTCCCTTGCAGGGCCTTTCGAAGCTCTACGGCGGCAACGAGCGCGAGGAGGAGACCTTCGCCGTCGTCGTGGGCAGCGGGCGGCAGCAGGTGGCCCTCAGGGTGGAGGCGCTCCTGGGCGAACAGGAGATCGTCCTGAAGTCGTTCGGTGACTTCCTCGGAGCCGTGCCCGGCCTCACCGGCGCGACCATCCTGGGGGACGGCCAGCTCGCGCTCGTGACGGACGTGCGCTTCTTCCTGCAGGGCAAGGACGCCTCATGAGGGAAGGCGCCGATCCGCACGCCCTCGGCCCCGTGCTCGCCGATCTTCTCGGCGTGCCGGTGGAACTGAGCGAGCTCGGCCGGCACGAACTGAGCCTGCGCGAGTTGCCGAACCTGGCGGGTCCAGCGGAGGACCCCTCGGTGGCGGTCTACCTCTCGGACGAGAATGGGCGCGGCGCGCAGATCCTGCTGCTTTTTCCGCTGCCCGACGCCCGGGCCCTGGGAGACCTGATGCTTGGCGAGGGAGCGCCTTCCGAGGCCATCCTCGACGCCTGTCGGGAGGTCGGCAACGTCATCGCAGGGCGCTTTCTCTCGGACCTCGCGGATCGGGAGAGCGGTCGCCTGACGCCGACGACGCCCGTCTCGACGGTGGACATGGCCGGGGCCGTAATCAGCTCCGTGCTCGCGAACTCGCCCGAGGGGACCAGCGTCCTCAGCCTGGGCATCCGGATGCACGCCGCACATCGCCGCATCGGCGCGACGCTCATCCTCATGCGCCTGGGGTTGGCGCCATGAGCCACCCGCTGTCGGTGGGGCTCGGGGAGGTGCGCCTCAGCCGCAAGGGGGCGGAGCAGCTCTCCATCTTCGGCCTCGGCTCCTGCGTCGCCGTCTTCCTCTACTGCCCGACCTGCGAGACCGTGGCGGCGGCGCATGTCGTCCTGCCGAAGAGCCCGGAGTCCCATAGGGACGACGGGAACGAGCCGGGCCGCTACGCCGACCGGGCGATACCGCTCCTCGTTTCCGAGATGGCGAGAGCCGGCGTGCCAAGGTGCCAGCTGCGCGCGGCGATCGTCGGCGGAGCCGCGGTGCTCGGCTTCACGAGCGCGATCGGAGACCAGAACATCCAGGCCGTCCGGGAGGAGCTGGGGCGGGTCGGCATCCCGATCGAGCAGGAGGACGTCGGCGGCAGCCGTGGCCGCACCGTGGTCTTTGACGCCGCCGCGCGGCGGCTTGACGTCAGGGTGCTGGCGGCGCCGAACACCAAGATCTGATTTTCCCCGACTCGCTTCGCAGTGCAGGAGGTTCATCGACATGCTTCAGGGTACCGTGCGCGTCCTCATCTGCGATGACTCCGCCGTCGCCCGCCAGTTCATCGCGCGCGCCGTGGAGGTCGTACCGGGCATCGAAGTCGCCGGCCGTGCGGGCAGCGGCGAAGAAGCCCTGCGCATGGTCGCTCTGCTCAAGCCCGACGTCATCACGATGGACGTCGAAATGCCCGGGATGGGCGGCATCGAGGCGGTGAGGCGGATCATGCGGGAAGCGCCGACACCGATCCTCATGGTCTCGAGCCTGACGCGCGAGGGCAGCCGCGTGACAATGGAGGCTCTGAACGCCGGCGCGCTGGACTTCGTCACGAAGGCAACGAACCAGGAAGAGGCCCAGGCTCTGGCGCGGGTCGTCGCGGAGAAGCTCTTGCAGCTCGGCGAGCGCGGAAGCCAGGCGCTCGTGCCGCATGCCCAGCCGGCGCCGCCGCCAGTGCCCATCCGGACCGCAGCCCCCGCGGTGACGCCGTGGCGCGGGCAAGGCCCCCTTGTGGTCATCGGCTCGTCCACGGGTGGCCCGAGGGCGCTCTTCAACGTCGGGCCGCGCCTGCCCGGGGGCTTCCGCCCGACCGTCCTGATCGTGCAGCACATGCCGCCCGGCTTCACGAAGTCCCTGGCGGAACGTCTGGATGAGCAGGGCCCCCTGCCCGTGCGGGAGGCCGAGGACGGCGAGGAACTGCGCGAGGGCGTCGTGCGCGTGGCCCCCGCGGGTCACCACATGGTGGTGGCCGGTCGGGTCCTGCGCTTGCAGGACACACCGAGCGAGCATGGCGTCCGCCCCGCCGTCGACGTCACGTTGCGCACCGCGGCCGCGAGCTACCCGGGAGCGGTCGTGGCGGCCATTCTCACGGGCATGGGCCGCGACGGCACCGAGGGCGCCCGGCGGGTGCACGACGCGGGCGGCCGCGTGATCGCGGAGTCTGAGCGCACCGCGCTCATCTACGGGATGCCGAAGTCGGTCGTCGAGGCGGGCGTCGCGGACAGCGTCGCAGACCTCGGCGACGTCGCGGACGAGATTGTGCGCTTCACGGAGGAGGTATCCCGTGGCCACTGACGACTACATCGTGCTGCAGCAGGCGGTTCGCCAGCGGCTCGGGCTCGATCTCAGCCACTACAAGCGCGAACAGATGGAACGCAGGCTCAGGGCCTATGCCCAACAGCACGGCTACGGCAACCTCGATGGGCTCGCGCGGGCGCTGCGCGAGGAGCAGCCGCTCGGCGGCGAACTCCTGTCGTACCTCACGATCCACGTGTCCGAGTTCTTCCGCGACCCGGACTTCTTTACGCGCCTGCGCGAACTCCTCGCCACCCTGCCGCAGACGGACGCGCTCAAAGTCTGGAGCGCTGGCTGCTCGATCGGCGCCGAGGCGTACTCCCTCGCGATGCTGCTCCTCGAGGAGCGAGGCCTTGGCCGGGCGCACATCCTGGCGACCGATATCGACGACAAGAGCCTCGAGCGCGCCAAGGCGGGCGTCTACCGCGAGGAGGAGCTCAAGCGGGTGGACCCCGGGCGCCTGCAGCGCTACTTCGCCCAGGAAGGCGGCCAGTTCCAGGTGCGGGAGGATCTGAGGCGCTTCATCACATTCCGACACCACGATCTCCTGCGCGATCCCTACCCGGACCAGCAGGACCTCATCCTCTTCCGCAACGTCGCGATCTACTTCACGGAGGAAGCCAAGACGCAGGTGCTCCAGGGGTTCAGCCGCTCGCTTGCGCCGCATGGGCTGCTGATGGTCGGCGCCACGGAGGCGATCCTGCGGCCGCAGGAAGTGGGCCTGCGGCAGGTGCGCCCGTTCTTCTTCGCCCGCGCCTGACGGCCAGGAATCCGCGGGGGATCTTGCGAAATCGTAGCGCTAGCAGTCTTGGAAGGGACGTGCCCGGTTGCCCTACGAACCCCTCAGCCACGTGCAGGTGCGCATGCGCATCAAGGACCGGGACCCCGCCTTCACCGCCTGCCCCGTGACGGCGGGCGGCGGGCGGTCGCTTCTCGTCCAGGTGCCGCGCGGCGAGGGAGGCCTGCCGTGGGTGCCGCCGGGCACCGAGGTGGAGCTCTTGCGCAAAGACGGCCTGAGAGCCGTCACGGCGACGGTGCGGGCACGCACCCTGCGCCCCGTGCCGAGCTTCGCGGTGGAGCTCGCGGAGCCCCTGATCCAGGATGTGCTGCACATGCCCAAGGAAGGGCGCGCTATCCTGGTCACCGGCGGCAAGGGCGGCTCCGGCAAGACGTTCGTGTCGCTCGGCCTCGGCATGCTGCTGGCCCAGCAGGGCGCCCGCGTCGCGCTTGTCGACGCCGATCTCGGCACCGCGGACATCGCGGTGAACCTTGGCCTGCCGCGCGAGCCGCACCTCGGCCACGTTCTGGACCGCAAGGTGTCCTCCGAGGCGGCTCTGCAGCAGGCGGTGCGGCCGAACCTCGCCGTGCTGCCGGGAGCCATGGGCGCGAAGTGGGGAGACCCCTCCGTCTGGAAGCTCGGCCACCTCCTGACCGTCGTCCAGGAACTGAGACCCGCCTACGACTTTGTCGTCCTGGACTCCCGCGCCGGCGTCGGACAGGACGTCACGGCGCTTTGGCAGGGCGTCGACCGCGTGCTCTTCGTGACCATCGACGAGCCGGCGAGCATGGCCGACACCTTGAGCCTTCTGCAGGCGTTCGGCGAGTCCGGGCGGCTACGCTCGGGGGCCCTGGTGGTCAACCGGGTGCACAGCTACCGCGACGCCTCCGACCGCCTGCTTGGCTTCGCGCGCAGCGTGCGCGAAGAGACCGGCAAGGAGATCCCCCTTTGGGGCGTCCTGCAGGAGGATCCTCGCGTGCATGCCTTGGCGGCGGAAGGCAAGCTTCTCATCGAGGCCTACCCACTCGCCCCGACCACGGTCGCCCTGCGCCAGCTGGCGGCCCGGGTGCAGGCCTGACTGCCTTTGCAGGAGCATCCCGGGCGACCTGGAATGACATCCTATCCGAAGGCCGGGCCGGTCCGGGAGTCCGCCCGGTCGCGGCCCTGCGCGGAGAAGGGGGAGGGTTTCATGTCGAGACTCGAGGCGGGAGACCGTTTCCCGGAACTTCCGGGCCTCGGCCCCGTCAATGCTGAGCGCGGCAAGAAGGCGTTCGTGCTCTACTTCTTTCCAAAGGCCTTCACGGGCGGCTGAACGATCGAGGCGCAGGACTTCGAGCGGTCGCTCGACGAGCTCGGCTCCAGAGGTTTTCAGGTGTTCGGCTGCAGCACCGATCCCGCGGAAGTGAACCAGCGCTTCCAGAAGGAGCTGGGGGTGCGCTTCGCGATCCTGTCCGACGAGGGCGGCGAGGCCGCCAAGGTACTCGGCATCCTGGGCGACACCGGCCACGCGAAGCGCACGACCTACCTGGTGGACGCCCTGGGCGCGGTGCGCGAGGTATGGTACGACGTCAAGGTGGATGGCCACGCTGCGGCAGTGACCAAGGCGGCGGCGGGCCTAAGCTAGGAGGCTGGGAACGCGTGCGAAGGGGCGACCCGTGTGGGGTCGCCCCTTCGGCGTCGTCGGGCCCCGGAAGGACCCTTGGTCATGCCGCCAGGCGGCCAGGTCAGCTCTTGCGAGCAGGGCAGGTGCGGATACCGAAGAGACGGTAGAGCGCGCAGAAGCCCGTGAGGCCGGTGATGAGCGCGATCGCCGCAAGAATCCAGAGGATCCACTGCGCGGCGCCGTGCTGACCGAGAGCCAAAACTGCGAGCACGATGGCGATTACGACGCGCACGATGCGGTCCAGAACACCTTCGTTGACGGCCACGGCGGCACCTCCTGTCGTTCGGAGTATGGGATCCCGCCGCACCCTCAGTCTGTATGATTTAATACATCGAGGCCTTGTCGTCGCCGCGCCTGGCCGGCCGGTCTCGCACAGGCGGCCGCTACAACGGTTGGACGGTGGCGTCGACCACGGCGCCTCGCTCCGTCTAGCGCAGTCGCACCTCGATCGGCTGGCCGCGGCGGTAGCGCACAAGGCCCTCATGGCGCAGCGCGGCCAGATGCGCGCTGACCTGCTCGCGCGTGGTGAAGACGCGCGCCGCGATCTCCTGATGCGTGTGGACGCCCGCAAGCGGGGCGAAACCCTGCGCATCCACGGCGGATGTCGCCTCGCGCCGCAGGAAGTTCCAGAGCCGATCACGGACGGACGCCGTCGCGACCTCCTGCAACTGACGCTCCAGTTCCGCCAGGCGGTGGGTGAACATCTCGACGATCTGCCAGAGGCCCCCGCCATCCGCAAAGCGGGCCAGTTCCTCAAGGCCGATCCGCGCCACGCGCGCCTGCTCCAGGGCCACCGCCTGCTCTTGGCGGGCGCGAACCTCGCAGAAGCACAGCTCGCCGAAGGACTCGCCGGGCTCGACATCCTGAAGAATGAACTCCTGCCCGTCGCCTCCGACGATGCTCGTGCGCACCCTGCCTTCGAGCAGAAGGTAGAAGTGGTCGGTCGGGTCGCCAGGGCGATAGAGCTGCTCCCCCTTGGCCACCTTGCGCACCGTCGCGTGCGGCAGGCCTAGCGCCAGGTCGCGGGCAAGCGCCGTCAAGGCGCCACACTGCCTGTGGTGCGCGAGGTGAAGGTCCGGCACGGGCTCTCGCTCCTTTCGCCCTGGGGGCCCGTGGCTACGCGGCCATCGACACCGCGGAGGGCGATACTTCATCCGACCCCACGGCGGGCACTACGCGACTCCTTCTGCCGAATCGGCGTGGCAACCGCCTACGATTTGGTGATGGACGCCTGTGCTGGACCACCGTGTCTCATGGCCTAATGACCAGCACTTCGACGCCCACGTCAAGCTTGGACCAGTTCCGATCAGCCGTGATGGCCGGGGCCTGCTCAGCCTTGGCCAACTGCAGGCAGGCCCGGTCGCCCAGGGACAGACCGGCGTGGCGTGTCGGGACGCGCAGATCTGCGGTTCCTTGCGCCTCTTCCGTGCCGAAGTCACGCACGGTGATCGGCAGCAGCCCGCACGCCGCCTGCGCCTCATCAGCGGGCATGCCGGCTTCCTGAAGTTTGGCAAGCACCTCGGATAGGTTGACGGCGCTGATCTGGGCACCGGGGAGATGACGAAGCACCACGTCCGCACCAGCCTCGTGATGCAAGAGAGCCAAGAGCGCCGAGGCGTCCAAGACGGTTGCTGCCATGGCTAAGACTCCTGCTTACGCTGGCTCAGCAACTCTGAGGCAAGGTCAAGGTTCCTCGGCACATAGCGGTCCACCAGGTCCTGAGCGCGCCGAACCGCCTCCTCGGTCTTCATGAGGCGCAGGGATGCGTCCTCCAACACCAGAACGAGTTCGTCTCCTTCGGCCAGCGACAACGCTTCCCGGTACTTCGATGGGATGACGACGCGTCCGCCAGCCCCCAGGCGCACCCGCTCACGAGGCATGGTACCACCCCAAGCTTGAATATGGCACAGGCCAACAAGTGTGACAACAGTGGAAAATGTGTCACTTGATCAGTACTGTGCCATTTTGGTTACCAAGCCCCACCTCACTGTCCTGTGGGCCCACGGCGCCTCCTTCTGCCGAAGCGGCGGATGAAGGCGGCGACGAACTCGCGCGCCTTCTGTTCCGGGAACGGCTCGACGAAGCCGTACCGCGCGTGCTCGTAGGTGGCGACCCACTCGTCGTCCCAGCCCTGGCTCCTGGCGTAGCTTCGCGCGGTGGTGCCGGGGGGCAGGTCATGGCGGCGCACATGCAGCCCGACCGTCCGCCTCACCATCCGGCGCGCCCCTTCGCCGTAGTCCGGCGCGTGGCGCCTTTGCACCGCCGACCGGACGATGTCCTCTTCCTTCCCGGGCAGGTTGGCATCGGGGCTCTCCGCGATCTCCCGCACCTGCAGGCGCCGGTAGAGGAGATAGACGATCGCCGCGATCACCAGGACGGCCAGCACGATGAGAATGATGTCGAGCCGGTGCATGAAGACGGCCGAGTGGGTGCGTTGCGGCAAGCGCGGCTGCGGGGTGTGGATCTTGCTCTTCTGCTGCTTCGGCAGTTTCGGGTGATGGCCGAGAATGAGGCCGACGAAGAACTGCACGACATAGCCGATGACGTAGGCGATGGGCTTGAAGATGGCCGCCAGGACCGGCTGCAGGAAGTCGAAGACGTGGTGCTGCGCCGCGAAGCGCACGGCGCCGATGATGGCGGCGATCACGGCCGCGACTGCCGCGATGGCGACCGATATCCTGAGCCCCGGCCGGGCGCTGCCCGGACGGGTGTCTCCGGCCTCGCGGCTGTGCGCGAGCGGCAGACCCGCGAGCGCGCCGACGAGGTAGAGGGCGACGCTGAGGCCGATCAGCCAGGGGCTTGGCCGACCGACCAGCGCGCGCGCCAGGACGACGAGCAGCAGGATGATCATGCCGCGCCTCTGTTCGACGCGCAGGAAGGCGACCGTGGCCTGCTGCGGCAGCGTGAGGGCCCGCGTGCTCTGCAGCAGCAGGAAGATGATCGCGAAGAAGAGGTTCCCGCTCTGCACCACGAGGGCCGAGGCGGCGGCCACGACGACGGCCGCCACGATGCTCAGGCGGTTTCCGCGCGGACGCAGGAGGGCAGGCAAAAGATAGGCGAGCGCAAAAAGCCAGAAGGGCACGTTCACGGCGGGCCACGCCGCCAGGGTGTAGAGCACGGCGCTCGACCAGCCGAAGGCCATGAGATGCAGACTCAGCCGCGGCACGCGGCTCAGGTAGGTGTTCACAGCGCGACCGAGAGCGGCCGCACCCGGGGCGGGATGGCAGGGTCGCCTTCCTGGGCGGGGCCGGTCTGCAGGAAGAAGGTGCGATGGTCGCGGCCCGCGCGCATCAGCGCGAACTGCAGGTCCTTCGTGAGATACGGCGCGATCGCGATGATCTGCACCTGGTAGTCGAGGGTCGGCAGTTCCTCGAGCAGGATGAGGGGCAGGTTGCGGAAGAGTCCCGGGGGCCTTAGTTGCGCCAGGGCGGCCAGGATGCGCCCCAGCTGCTGCGGGCCGCTGCGCGGGCGCTCGCGCACGGAGAAGGGGCGCTTCCCGGCCGCCTCGCTGAAGACGCCGGTGACATAGAGCCCGACGGCCTGGCCACGGTCGATCAGGTGGTTCGCGAGG
>JAJZIE010000101.1 GCA_021810725.1 Bacillota bacterium
GGCGAATCCTCCGGGCAGGACACAGAACTGGCTATCGCCGAGGTCCGCCCCGTCGTGCCACTGGCGCTCCACCCGCCAGCCCGGCAGGGCCTCGCGCAACGCGATCTCGGTGTCGAGGTCGCAGTTCGAGCCGGGGAAGACAAGAATGTCCGCTCTCATCGCGGCACGAGGTCGAGGTCGTAGTCTTCGAGCACCGGGTTCACCAGAAGCTCGGCCGCCATGCGGCGCACCTCGGCCTCGGCCGCCTCGGACGAGGCGGCCTCCACCGTCAGCTCAAGAAGCTTGCCGACACCGATGTCGCGGGCCTGGAAGCCCAGGTCCCTGAGGGCATGTCCGACCGCCTGGCCGGCTGGGTCCAGGACGCCCTGGCGCAGCCGGACCCGAAGATGCGCGCGGTACTCAGGCATGCGCTGCCACCAGGCGGCGCAGGACTTCCTGGTAGGCTTCCTCAACCCCGCCGAGATCCTGGCGGAAGCGGTCCTTGTCGAGCTTCTTGCGCGTCTCGCGGTCCCAGAGCCGGCAGGTGTCGGGCGTGACCTCGTCGCCAAGCACGATCTCGCCGCCGCGGCGGCCGAACTCGAGCTTGAAGTCGACGAGGATCAGGTCGGCGGCCAGGAAGTACTCCTGCAGGAGGCTGTTGATCTTGCGCCCGAGCGCCTTGACCTCATCGATCTCCGCCGCGGTCGCGAGGTTCATCGCGAGCGCGTGGTCGTCATTGATCAGCGGGTCGCCAAGGTCGTCGTCCTTGAGGTAGAGTTCGACGATCCCCTGCGGGAACGTGCGACCCTCCTCGACTCCGAGCCGCTTCACGAGCGACCCCGCCGCCACATTGCGCATCACGACCTCGAGCTTCAGCATCTCGAGCCCGTCCACCAGAAGGTCGCGCTCCCCCACCTGCTCACGCAGGTGCGTCGGCACGCCGTTCTTCGCGAGGTGCTGCAGCACGCGCCGCGTCACTTCGGTGTTGACGACGCCCTTGTCGCCGATGGTGCCGCGCTTGAGCCCGTTCTGCGCCGTCGCGTCGTCCTTGAACTCCATCCAGAAGACTCCGGGGGTCTCCGTGCGGTAGATGCGCTTGGCCTTGCCCTCGTATACGAACTCGCCCTTCTGCATCATGCTTCCTCCTCCCGAATGCCTGCGCGTCGAAGAATCTCGTCCACGTGGGTGAGGTAGCCGCGCACGTCGAAGAGGGCCGCGAACTCGTCCGCCGGAATCCGCTCGGTCACCCTGGGATCCCCGAGCAGGGCCGCCCGGAAATCGCCGCCCTGCGCGAGTGCCGCCATGGCATGGCCCTGCACGATGGCGTAGGCGTCCTCGCGAGAAAGCCCGGACTCCACCAGCCGCAAGAGAACGCGCTGCGAGAAGACGAGGCCGCCGCTGCGCCAGATGTTGCGCTCCATGTTCTCGCGGTCGATCTTCATGCCGCCCACGAGCCAGGTCATGTCGCGCAAGAGGTAGTCGGCGAGGAGCGCCGCGTCGGGTAGGGCAACGCGCTCGACCGACGAGTGGGAGATGTCGCGCTCGTGCCAGAGCGCCACATCCTCGAGTCCCGCGACGAGGTAGCCGCGCAGGAGGCGCGCAAGGCCGCAGACGCGCTCGGCCACCACCGGGTTGCGCTTGTGCGGCATCGCGGAACTGCCCTTCTGGCCGGAACCGAACGGCTCCTCGAGCTCCCGGATCTCGCTGCGCTGCAGCGAGCGCACCTCGGTCGCGATCTTCTCGAGGCTCGCACCGACGATGGCAACGCTGAACAGCCACTCGGCGTGGCGGTCCCGCTGTACGATCTGCGTCGGCACCGTCTCGCGGCCTAGACCGAGCGCCGCGAGCGCCTGCTCCTCGATCTCGGGTGGCAGTTCGGCGTACGTGCCGACCGCCCCCGCGATCTTGCCGACCGCCACCGCGTCGCGCGCCCTCAGGAGGCGCGCGCGGTCACGGCGGAGCTCGGCGTGCCAGAGCGCCAGCTTGAGGCCGAAGCTCGTGGGCTCCGCGTGGATGCCATGGGTCCGCCCGATCACCGCCGTACCGCGCTCCTCCCAGGCGCGCCGGGCCAGCACCTTGAGAAGCGCGTCGAGATCCGCGAGCAGCACGTCGCTCGCGTCGCGCAGGGCGATGCCCCAGGCCGTGTCGACGACGTCAGACGAGGTAAGCCCGTAGTGGAAGTAGCGCGCGGCGGGTCCGACGCTCTCCGCGATGCCCTGCGTGAAGGCGACGACGTCGTGCCGCACCGTCGCTTCGATCGCCAGGATGCGGTCGACGTCGATCACGGCCCGGGTCCTCATCTCCTCCACAGCCGACCGCGGCACCCTGCCGGCGTCCGCCAGCGCGTCAAGCACCGCGAGCTCCACCTCGAGCCAGCGCCTGTACTGCGCCTCGAGGCTGAAGAGCTCCGCGAACTCCTTGCGCGCATAGCGCTCGATCATCGCGACGCCTCCAGATAGCCCTGCGGTCCGAGTTCCTGCAGGCGGCGATCCTTCGCCTCCAGTTGCAGGCGCTGCGCCTCGCGCGCACGCACGAGCCGCTTGCCGACCTCGGCGTCCTGCAGCGCCAGGATCTGCGCGGCGAGATAGGCGGCATTGTCGCCACGGTCGATGCCGACCGTGGCCACGGGCATGCCCTTGGGCATCTGCACCGTGCTGTAAAGGGCGTCGACGCCCGAAAGCGCCGACCCGCTGAGTGGTACGCCGATCACCGGCAACACCGTCCGGGCGGCCACCGCGCCGGCCAGGTGCGCCGCCATGCCGGCGGCTGCGATGATCACCTTGACGCCGCGATCCGCGGCGCCCTGCGCGAGCTCCCCGACGCGCCCCGGGTCGCGGTGCGCCGAAGCCAGAGCCATCTCGAACGGCACCTCGAGCTCCTCGAAAACGGTCAGAAGGCCCTGCATGCGCGGCAGATCGGAATCACTGCCGAGCACGACAAGCACGTAAGGCTGCATCAGATCCCTCCATGACCAGACTACCGCCTCCAAGATGCCCGGGTCAACAAAAGCCGAACGTTTTTAATGGACACCGCATATTCGTTCGGGAACGGCGAAGCAAACTGGTCCGTTCGCACCTCGGCGCATCCGACCCGATGGTGTAGTGTCGGGGAAAGACCTGCGAGCGGGAGGGAACGGAAGTTGGAGCGGACCGAACTGCCCGAGGACATCGAGTCCCTGACCAAGGAGCAGCTCCAGGAGCTGCTGTCCGATATGGCCAAGCGCTGGCTTGCGCACGACGGGCTCTGGTTCCAGGCGGTGGAGCGGGCCCATGGCATGGACGACGCGATCCGCCTCGACGCGGAGGCCTGGTACGGCATGACGCGCAACGAGGCTACACGTATCTTGCGCTTTCTGGGCGCCGAGCAAGGCGGTGGCCTCGACCTTCTGGACCGCGCCCTGCGGTTCCGCCTGTACGCGCTCCTCAACGACCAGGAATCCGAGCGCGTCTCCGAGGACACCCTCGTCTTCCGCATGCGCACCTGCCGCGTCCAGGAGGCGCGCCGCCGCAAGGGTCTGCCCGACTTCCCCTGCAAGTCGGTCGGCATCGTGGAGTACAGCGGCTTCGCCGAGACGATCGACCCCCGCATCGAGACGGAAGTCATCGCCTGCCCGCCCGACGACACGCCCAGAGACTACGCCTGCGCCTGGCGCTTCACGTTGAAGGATTCGGCGTCCTGAAGGTGGGAGACAGTCCCGCCTGTGCATCCGCGTGAGAAACGGATCGCCGCCCGGTCCGCGAGTTCAACGGCATCTACGCCACCTGTCGGCGAGCAGTGTGCCGCTGGTGAAGCCCGCGCGCACATGCAGGCAGTGCCAGGGCGCAAGACGGACGTCAAGGACGCCGAATGGATTGCCAAGCTTTGTCGGCACGGTCTGCTCGCGCCGAGTTACGCGCCGGAGCGGGATCAGCGTGAGCTGCGCGAGCTTACCCGCTACCGCCGGTCGATGATCGAGGAGCGGGCCCGTAAGGCGCAGCGGATCCAGAAGGTCCTGGAAGGAGCCAACATCAATCTCGGCTCGGTCGCAAGCGACGTCCCGGGCGTCATGCTGTCCTAGCAAGGGGCCGCTCGGGGAGAAGCGACAGGATCTGGTCGATGCACTGACTGATGCCCTTCGGGCGCTCTCCTGAAGGCGGAGTTCTGGGTCAGGAGGCTATTTCGCCAGATGCGGGCCGCCTCTACATCAAAGATGCGGGCGTGCTACACTGGTGAAGAGTTCGGTAACCACGGGGCGTGGACGATTTCGTCCACGCCCCGCTTGTTTAGATGCGCGGCCTTCCCGGCAACAGTTTCAACATGGACCGAACACTAGTCGCACCCTAAAGGGGGACGCGGTCGAGATGCCGTACGTGCGGAGTAGCAAAGATAGATCGGGTTGCACTGATTCTTCGCCGTCTGGTTGGCCTGCCATCATCCAGGGCGGAATGGGCGTTGCCGTTTCGCACTGGCCTCTGGCTCGCGCGGTCTCCTTGGCAGGACAACTCGGGGTGGTGTCCGGAACCGGCATCGACACCGTTGTGGTGAGACGCATGCAAGATGGCGACGTGGGCGGGCACGTCCGCCGCGCCCTCGCGACCAGCCCGTGGGCAGGGCTTGCCGAGCAGTTGGAGGCGCGTTATTTCTGCCCTGAGGGGCGGGCAGAAGGCCAGCCCTATGCCAGACTGCCGATGTGGACGCTGACGTCGAACCGGTGGCGCAAGGCGGTCGCGATGCTATCGGGATACGTGGAGGTCTGGTTGGCGAAGCAGGGCCACGGTGGGCGGGTCGGTATCAACCTGCTGACCAAGGTCCCGCTTCCGAACCTTGCGGTACTGTACGGTGCGATGCATGCGGGCGTCGATGTTGTACTGATGGGAGCTGGAATCCCGCGCGACATCCCGGGAGCCCTAGACCGCATGGCGAAGAATGAACCGGCAGCGCTGAAAGTCGACGTTGTCGGTGCGCGTGGCGAGGACCCGGAGCAGTGGATGCACTTTGATCCAACCGCCTACGAAGCCTCGGCAACCGCTCCTTTGGTACGTCCCGCATTTTTCCCGATCGTGGCGGCGCACAGCCTGGCGAACATGATGGCCAAGAAGGCAAGCGGCTCGATCCAGGGGTTCGTGATCGAGGGGCCGACAGCCGGCGGTCACAACGCGCCCCCGCGCGGGCCGGCACACCTCGATGAGACAGGCCAGCCACTCTACGGTGAGCGCGACGTCGTCGATCTCGATGAGGTTGCAAAGCTTGGCTATCCGTACTGGCTCGCTGGCGGGTTCGGCGTTCGCGGAGGCCTTGCGCAGGCACAGGAGCTAGGCGCGGCAGGGGTCCAGGTCGGCACGCTCTTCGCCTTCTGCGAGCAATCCGGATTGTCGGCCGAACTACGCAGGCAAGTCAGATCCAAGGCCAAGGAGGGGAACCTTTCCGTTCGCACTGACCCGCTCGCGTCACCGACCGGATTTCCGTTCAAGGTCGTTGAGCTGGAGCAGACGCTCTCGCAAGCCGAGGTCTACACCGAGCGCCGTCGTGTCTGCGATCTAGGGTATCTGCGCGAGGCCTACCGCCAGGAGAGCGGGCGCGTCGGCTATCGCTGTCCCGCGGAGCCGGTCGCCGAGTTCGTGGCGAAGGGCGGGAGCGCTGCGCACACGCAAGGGCGCAAGTGCCTTTGCAACGGTCTCATGGCCTCGGCAGGGTTCCCGCAGCGGCAGAAGAACCGAACGCTGGAGCAACCGATCGTCACGAGCGGCGACGAGATCCTGCGCATTGGCGAACTGCTCGGGGACCGTGATTCGTATTCGGCGCAGGATGTCATCGACTACCTCATGGACCAGCGGCGCGACAACTGAGGTCAGTGTGAA
The DNA here is from genome assembly GCA_021810725.1 of Bacillota bacterium. Taxonomy (GTDB): domain Bacteria; phylum Bacillota; class Sulfobacillia; order JAJZYS01; family JAJYTV01; genus JAJZQO01. The sequence goes on from JAJZIE010000101.1 coordinate 5,817, forward strand.
GTGCGAAGCACGCTCCACTGGCCCTCGAAAGCTTCCTGCACCCATCGTTCCTGTTAATTTGTCCGTTGATCCTGCGCTGCGCATTCTGCATCGGCGCATGCAAGGCATCACCGGCGATACCGCAGTTCGCCCGACTTCCCCTGCAATTCGGTCGGCATCGTGGGGTAAGCGGCTTCGCCGAGACGATCGACCCCCGCATCGAGACGGAGGTCATCGCCTGCCCGCCTGACACTCCCAGGGATTACGCCTGCGCCTGGCGCTTCACGTTGAAGGATTCGGCGTCCTGAACGTCGCGACGAGCCCCGCCACCGCGGTGCTCGTCGCGATCGCCGTTGTGCCTTGGGAATCGGGGTGGCGTCAGAGCAGCCGCACCCAGTAGCTGCACGCACCGTCCGACAAAGAGGCAAGGACTCCGCCGTTCGCCTCGATGACCTTTCTGGACGGTGTGTTGTGCTCGTCTACCGTCAGAAGAACCTCGGACATCCCCCTGTCCTTGGCCGCTTTCAGCAGCTCCTTCAAAAGGATGTTGCCGTAGCCCTTCCCGCGCTCGGAAGGTCTGATGACGTATCCGATGTTCCCGCCAGATCTCCTCAGACTGTCATTCAGACAGTGCCGCAGCTTGCCGAAGCCCACAGGCTTTCCATCGACCATGAGCCAGTAGATGGTTTGCGGCACGCGGTTCTCCGCCAAATGGATCCCTTCGGAAGATTCGCGTTGCTTCCTGAGGTAACCGGGGAACTGCTCGAATGGAAGCGCGTTGGCGCTGTTCATAAAGCCGTTTTCTTCCGGCGGTATCTCCTGCAGCATTTCGAAGACGTCCCTGCCGTCGCCGAGGTCCAGTTCACGAAGCGCGATTTCCACGTCCATCTCTCTCCCTGATGGGATGAGCCTGTTCCCATCCCGTGTCCATCTTGACGCAGACCTGGCCAGTCAGAACAGGGCAAGGGCGTTGTGCACCGGGCGACGATGGACCAGCTTACCGCAGCCGTTGGCCGCACGACGGCGGCGATATGCTCGCGGCCGCTCGTCAGAGCGGAGACGGAGGCTCCAGCAGAGCCTTCAGGGCCGGCGGAACGACTGGGAGCCGCGCCGCGATCTCCCGCAAGGTGTCCTCGATGTCGCCCGTCCGGCGCATGGCCGTATAGGCCTCTCTTGCCCGCACCAAGGCCGAGGCCGCCTCTTCGGGCCGATCCGCGAGAATCAGTGCGAGGGCCAGGCGCGCCGCGAGTTCGGCCACGTACATCCAGTCCTTGGCCCGGCGGGCGTGCAGCAGGCCAATCTCGGCGATCGCAAGGGCCGCGTGCGCGTCGTGCCCTCCGAGATAGCTCGCGGCCAGGGCCCTGGCCAGCAGGACGCAAGCCGCGTCGTCGCCGGCGGCGTCCGCCGCCTGGAGGGATGTCTCGAGTTCCGACGCGTCACTTCGGCCGCAGGCGAAGGCGACCAGGGCTTCCAGTGCAGGCAACGCGTCCGCCAACGTCCCATCGGCCATGCGCTCCACCACATCCCTGGCGAGGTCGAGGGCCAGCTCGGCCTCCGACGGCCTTTGCTGCTCCAGCCGGACCTCGACGAGCAGCAGATACGCGAGCGCCTCCTCGCGGGCGTCGCCACACGCGCGACAGAGTGCGGCGGCCTGCTCCGCCCGTGCGCCCGCATCCTCGGGCCTGCCAAGGCGCAGAAGCGTCCGTCCCAGGTCGATCAGCGCGCGAGCGTACTCCGTCTCGCGCCTGGGCAGGTGCCGCAGGGCCTGCGCGAGACAGGCCTCGGAACGCTCGAGATCGCCGCGGTCCCGGTACGTCATCGCGGCCGATACATAGCACCGCCCGAGAAGACGCGACGGCCCCGCGCGGCCATACACCTCGAAGGCAGCGGTGGTCGCCGCGAGCGCCGCCTCGATCCGGCCGGCCTTGCGCAAGGCGTCCGCGTGGCGCAAGAGGGCTTGGCCCTGCAGGTCCGGGTCCCCCACCAGCGCGGCCAACCGGGACGCCTGCTCGAGCATCTCAAGCTCGCTCGTCAGTTCGCCGTGCCGTCCCAGACGCTCGGCAGCCGCCCAGAGGCGCGCAACATCCTCTGGCCGGTGGCCGCTTCCCACCTCGGGCGCCAGCTGCTCGACCGAAGTCCCTAGGCGGGACGCGATGACCGAGAGCAGCGCCAGCGACGGCGGGACGCGCCCTGTCTCGATCTGGCTCACATACGCCTTCGAGAAGGGGTGTCCGATCTCTTCCTGTGTCCAGCCGGCCTCAAGGCGTAGCCGACGCACGCGGGCGCCGATCGCCGCAAGCTCCCGCGGTCCGAGCAGACGCTCCGATGTCGCCCCCGCGACGGCCCTCGTCGCCGCGAGCGGCCCAGGCGGAACCTGGCCGTCGGCTGTGGAACAACCCATGCACTGGGCCCCCGCTTTCCGGTCGCCTACTGGGAGATTTTTCATCCTCGGAGGACAGCATACCCGGTCCCTTCAGGCTCGGTCCCCGGCCTACTGGACGATCCTGGAATCCGCCCAATGGATGAGTTTCCCCGTCCATTTGTCCAGTGGCGCGCCCTGCCTGGCCGCTGGAGGCCCGGGGGCTAGCAACTGCCAACGCGTGGATGGCCACATATGGACATATGAGATAAGCTAGGCTCATGAAGCTTAGCGACTGGGCGCGACAGCAAGGGATTTCGTACAAGACAGCGTGGCGTTGGGTACGGC
>JAJZIE010000102.1 GCA_021810725.1 Bacillota bacterium
ACCGCCACGCTGTCTTGTACGAAATCCCTTGCTGTCGCGCCCAGTCGCTAAGCTTCATGAGCCTAGCTTATCTCATATGTCCATATGTGGCCATCCACGCGTTGGCAGTTGCTAGCCCTCGCGAAGCTTGCGCCATGACGCCAGGGGGAGGCGTTGCGATGCGTCGTTGCGACGTGCTGGTGATCGGCGGCGGTGTGGTCGGGCAGGCGACCGCGTTCTGGCTGCTGCGCAAGGCGCCGGGGCTCGAGGTGGTGGTGCTCGAGCGCGACCCGACCTACCGGGAGGCGTCCTCGGGCCTCAGCACAGGAGGCATCCGCCAGCAGTTCGGCACCCGTCTCAACATCGAGATCGCGCGTGATGCGGTGCGCTTCTACGAACGGAGCCGGGAGGAACTCGGGACGGAAGGCGAGATCGCTTTCCGCCAGCACGGCTATCTCTTTCTGGCGAGGTCCGGGCAGTGGCCCATGCTGCGCGAGCGTGCCGCCCTGGCGCGCGCGACGGGTGTGCCGGTGGAGGAACTGTCGCCCGCGGAGATCGAACAGGCGGTTCCCGGGTTGGACGCCGGCGACCTCGTGGGCGGGACGTTCTGCCCGACCGACGGCTACCTCGATCCCGCGTCCGTTCTGGCCGCGTTCCGCCGTGCGGCCAAGGCGCTCGGCGCCCGGCAGGAGACGGGCGAGGCGACGGCCTTCGAACGGACCGGGACTGAGCTGAGCAGGGCCTTGCTCGCGGACGGCGGGGAGATCGCGGCGGACAGGTTCGTGTTGGCGGCCGGCGGCCTGAGCGGACGCCTCGCGGCGGAGCTTGGCGCCTCGCTGCCGGTGCGCCGGCTGCGCCGTCAGGTGCACGTGGTGATGCCCAGGCTGCCGCTGCCGGGCGACATCCCCCTGACGATCGACCCGAGCGGGCTGCACTTCAGGCCGGAAGCCGGCGGGCGACTGCTCGTCGCGCACACGACGCGACGCGACGGATACGACCTGCCGCTCGAATGGGACCGCGAGGCGTTTCTCGAGGAGCTCTGGGAGCCGCTTGCGCGCCGCGTCCCGTCGCTCGCGGAACTTCGGCTCGAACACGGCTGGGCCGGCTATTATGACGAGAACACGGTTGACCACAACGCGATTGTCGGATCGTTGCCGGGCGTCGGCAACGCGTACGTCGCGACGGGCTTTTCCGGGCACGGCCTGATGCAGAGCCCGAGCGTCACGCGCGGCCTGGCGGAGTTGATGCTCGAGGGACACTACGAGACGCTCGATCTCACGCCGCTGGGCCCGGACCGTTTCGCCACGGGTCGTCTGATCGTGGAACCGGCCGTCATCTAGCGCGACCGCGTACCCGCCGACATCCGACCGCGTTGGTCGCGCGACATGGCGCCTCGGGCCACATTCGCGGATACTGGGGTGGATGCCGGCCGGCCGATCGCCGGCGATTGGGGGAGAGGCCCGTGATGACCCTGTACCAGTTCGAAAGTTGTCCCTATTGCCGCATGGTGCGTCAGAAGCTCTCGGAACTCGAGCTCACCTACGTTTCCGTCTGCGTCTCGCCGGACCGCGGCCGTCGCGCAAAGGTGCTGGAGGTGTCCGGCCAGCCGACCGTGCCGGTGCTCGTGGACGGTGACGTGGTGCTATGCGATGAGAACGACATCGTGGCTTATCTCGATCGCACCTACGGACAGGCCGCGGCCAGCTCGAAAAGCCCTTGGTGAGAGCGCCGCGTCCCGGTGCCCGGACCCGGTCAGGCGATTGCCCGGCCGGGTCCTTTTCTCGTTGCAGGCGCGGCGACCCGCACTGGTGCCAATGTCCAGGCGCCGCCACGTCCGGCGATGGCGCCGTCCGGGCACGCTAACCGCATCCTGCGCCGTTTCGGCGGCGCCCTGGTATGGAGGCGATCCGTGGTGACACGAGTTCCTGCAGCCGCAGCACTCATCCTGATCGCGGCCGCCAGCGTCGGCTCCCAGGCGGCGCTGGCCGCACCGCCGCACATTCCGCCACCCGTCACGCGCATTCAGCCTGCGCATCAGCTGGTGGCTCTCACCTTGCGGAGCGACAGCGGTTTCCACGGCTGGGCGGCTCTCGGCGCGGAACTGCACCGCGACGGCGCGCAGGCGACTGTTTTCGTGACCGCACGGCAGATCCGGCAGGACAGGGGCGACCTGCGGCGCCTGCAGGCGTCGGGGGATGTGGAGGTCGGGCTCACGACCGACAAGCCGTCCGCGGACGGCAAGGATGTCGCCCCGCGCCTCGTCGCCGCGGAGGATGAGGCCGAGCGGTTGCTGGGCGATCGCCCCGGCGTCTATCAGCCGCCCAGCGCCGCGAACGCGGTGCGGGCGGCTCAGGCAGCGTACGCCGCGGGTCTTGTGACGATCCTCTGGTCACGCAATGCGGGCAGCGACGTGCAGGCCTTCGGCAGCCTGGCGCGGGAGGTTCGCGCGGGGGAGGTTGTCCGCTTCGACCTGCGCGCGGGCCAGGACATGACCGGCCTCGCCACGGCCGTGCGCTCGTTGCGCCAGCGGGGCCTCCTCTTCACCACCGCGAGCGGCCTGCTGGAGGATGCGGCACAGCACCTTCAGTACTGCAGCCTGCCCGAGCGCGGCGCCGCCCGCGTCGCGCCCATGGACGGACAGGCGCGGCTCAAGGCTCTCTACCCGGACGCTGGCCCAGCCGCGCGCGCACTCTGGCATCTCGGGCGGCCCGGCGAGTACTCCGTGCGCCGCCTCTACGGCGTCAAGACGGGTGTCAGGCTCGCGGGAAGGCCGATCGGCGGCTATCTGCCCGGCGAGGTGGCGGCCGCGGTGCGGCAGGAGGCGCGACGCCGCTATGTCGCACCCGTCGCGGCGACGTTGAGCCATCCGGACGGGCAGGTTGTTCCCGACAGGTCCGGCCGCCGCCTCGACTCCGGCGCCACGACGCGCCGGATCTGGCAGGCCAGGCGCGGCGACGACGTGCGTCCCTTGATCCGGGTGGTCCAAGCGCGCTGGCGGACGGAGGACATCGCGGCCTTGACGACGGTGATCGGACAGTACCGCACGTGGATCGACGGTTCGTCCGGCCGCTACATGAACATCCAGAAAGGGGCCGGGCGCATCAACAACCGCATCGTCTTTCCCGGCGAGACGTTCTCGACGCTCGACGCGATCGGGGACGTGACGAAACAGCCCGGATGGCACCGGGCGCCCGTCATCGTCTGGGGTGGGTACACCGAGGGGGTCGGTGGAGGTCTCTGCCAGGTGTCCTCGACACTGTACAATGCGGTGCGCAAGGCGGACCTCAAGATCGTCGAACGCCATCACCACGCCAAGCCCGTGCACTACGTGCCGCATGGGCGTGACGCCACGATCGCGTGGCCGGACCTCGACTTCCGCTTCGCGAACAACCGGGCCACGCCCGTGGTGGTCAAGGCGTACGTGCGTGGCGGAGCGCTCTTCACGATCATCATGGGCAGATCCGGGGCGGGGGAGACCGCCGCGCGGACCTTGGCCTAGCGGCCGACCCGCCCTTGGTCGTCGAGAGCCGTGAGCATGCGGACCGCGCCGACCGGGTGGCCGTGGGCGTAGACCCCGACCGCGATCTCCATCGTCACCTCGCCCGTGTCGCGGTGGAAGACATGGATGGAGAAAGGATGCTCCCGCTCGGGCAACGCGTAGGACCAGAGGTCCCGCGGGCTGCAGCGCTGGCGGCCGCGCAGCGGCGACGCGAGGTAGCTCGGCGCCAAGGCGATGCGGGCGGGCGGCAGGTCCGTGTCGTCGTCGAAGAAGCGCTTCGTGCGGTTGTAGACGTCGTCGCGCGCCGGATCACCGGTCCAGTCGGCCTGATTCTGGCGATCGGTCGCCCAGACGAAGCCGTTGAGGTCGACGAGCGCGATGATCGAGATGGCCGGATGGCGGCGGCGGAAAGCCTCGAGAAGTTCGACCGCCGGCACGTCGACGAGATGATCCCAGCCGCTCGTGTACTTGGCGGGCGAAAAGCCCGAGCCGGCGCGCCGGACATCGAAGAGGCGGCCCAGCGCGACGACATCCTGCTGGCCGGACAGTTCGCGGTACACAGCGTCGGCGAGCGACGCCTCGGGCACCGACGCGAGAAGAGTTTCCGTCTCGCGGGCGATCTGCTGCAGTTCCGCGACCAGGCTCTGGATCGGCGAACTGGCGGCGTCGCCCGAAACGGTCCGGGCGATATCTTCGGCCATCGCGCGCAGGATGTTCGACGAGGCGACCAAGGTGCGCATCTCGGCCTGCAGGTCCGCGACCTGACTCGCGGTCCCCTCGGCCGTCGAGGCGTTCTCGGCGCTGACGGAAGCCATCTGGCGGACCTGCTCGCCCACGACGTTCACGCTCGCGGTCACCTCCTCGGCGATCGCGGCGTTCTCCTCGGACACGGCGGCCACCGATCCGATCTGCGTCGAGGCCTCGTGCATCTGGTCGGTGACGGCGGAGAACGACCGCGAGAGATCGCCGATGCTGCCCTGCACCGTCTCGACCTGCGCGACCATGGCGTCGAGCGTACTCTCGGCCGACTGCGCCGACGACGCGACGGAGCGGGCGCTCTGGCTGATCTCATCAACCACGCGCGCGACCATCGCGACGGCGCCGTTGATCGAGGCGATGCGCTGGTCGGTCTCCTTGACGCGCGTCTTCGAGCGGTCGGCCAGGGTGCGGATCGACTGGGCCACGACGGAGAAGCCGCGCCCAGCCTCGCCGGCGCGCGCCGCCTCGATCGAGGCGTTGAGCGACAGCAGGTTCGTCTCGTTGGCGATGTCGAGGATGCTCGCGGAGAACTCGTGGATTCCCTTGGCCGCGTGCGCCAGGGCATCGAGCTGCTCGTGCACGCGGTCCATGGCGGCCGCGAAGCCCGCCGCGCCGCGGAGCACGCCGGCGATCGCGTCCTGGCCCTGCTTGAGGCGCTCCCCGCCCGCCTCCAGATCGGCGACGACGCCGTGCGCGGTCTCGCGGGCCTGGCTGCCGGCGCGCGCCGCGGCTTCGATCAGTCCGAGCGCCCTGGTGGTGGCGTCGGCCTGCTCGGTGGCCCCGGACGCCACCTGCCGGAAGGAGTCGGCGAGGGCGCGCAGGCTCGCGTCGATCTCTCCCGCCACCGCGGGCGTTTCCTTGAGCTGCGCCATGATGCGGTCGGTGGCTCCGGCCATGTCGTCGAGATCCGACGCCATCTTGCGCGACGCCTCGTTCATCTTCTCCATGGCGGCGGCAATGGAGCGCGAAGTGTAGACGACGGTCGTGTCCGGCGCGGAAACTTCCTGTTCGTGCGTCAGTTCAGGCTGCTGCGTGGGTCTGCGCAAGATGGCCATCCAGTTATCCGACCCTTCGCCCGTGGCTTACCAATTACCATACTACAAACTGCCGCAAAGCCTATGGCCACTGGAATACAGTTGCAAGTTCGGCCTTGCTATTCCACCGCCGCACCTTGCGCCGCGAACTTGCGCTCGAGGTCGTCGAGGCGATCGAGGATGGCCTTGAGTCCGCCTTCCGTGTGGACGTCCAGGCGGTCGAGGATGGCCTCGGTGTCCTTGAAGGTGTTCTCGGCCCGCGCATCGGCCGCGAGGCTCTGCACGTTCTGGCCCACGATGATGACGGAGAGCAGCACCAGCTGCAGGAAGGTCTGCGCGATCCAGGCCACGATGCCTTCGCCGCCCGGCTTCAGCGCCGCCGGGAGCCCCATCAGGGCGAGAAGCGCGAAGAGGTAGGCGCACCACATCGTGCCGACGACGTTGGTGACGAAGACGGCAACCTTCGCGTTGACACCGTTCACTTCGCCCATCGCGCGGGAGATGGCGGCAAAACTGGGGTGCAGGGCTCGGTGCAGGTGGTCGCGGTGCAGGTACGGCGCTCGCTCGCTCACGTTCTCCACTCCCAAAACGCAACCTCTGCCAGGAATCCCGGGCGCTTCGCGTCCACCCGGCTGCGCGCATCGCCCACAAACGAGTACAACGTAGCGGACGCTGTCGCCCGTGTAAACTGGCATTTCGCCGGCGGTTGCGCCTCGACCCAGGAGGCGCCCGATGCGGCGGGGGGTCGGGAACAGGGAGGTCGGTCAGGCGCATGGTCCCGCCGGTGCGTCCGCACCCTAACGGGCGGGGGGAGCGCCACGAACCCAGGCCTGATCGCAGCGCAGAGCAGACGCGTCCTGACGCTCATCGCTCGGATCTCCGGCACGCTGGATCCGACCGCGATCCGGACGATGCATCCCGAACTGACCGAGCTCCGCGTGCGGCGCCCAGGCGGGCAGATGGTCCGCATCCTGCAGATGCCGGATCTCGTGGACGACAAGCGGCTGCACGGCGAACTCCTGACGCCGCTTGCCGCGACTCCGGCGCCGCTCGCCGCCATCTGCCCGCAAGCGCGGCGGGTACAGACGTTGGCCGAAGCGGAACAGCAGATCCTCGACGGCTCCGCCCTGATCTTCGATGGCAGGTCCGTCCATGCCCTGGCCCTGTCGTCGCTGCCGACCCGGTCCACCGACCAGCCGTCCACGGAGCGCGCCGTTTTCGGTCCCAAGGACTCGTTCGTCGAGTCGCTGCGGGACAACATCGCCTTGATCCGCAGCCACCTGCACGACCCGGCACTGATCGCGAAGCGGATCGAGATCGGGAACGAGGCGCCCACAGCGGTGGCCGTACTCTACCGGGACGGGGCGGCGAATCCCGATCAGCTCGACGCACTCGTCGCGCGCCTTCAGGCGTACCATCCACCGCGCGTCGGGTTTGTGAGCTCCCTGTTGCGGCCACTTTACGGCGCGCTCTGGACGGTCTTCCTGCCGGCGGACTTCACGGAGCGTCCGTACAGGGCGGCCGACTTCATCTTTCGGGGCCGCTTCGTCATCCTGGTCGACGGCTCGCCCTACGCCATGCTGCTGCCGGTGCCGTTCATCGAGTATTTCATGGACGAGGAGGAGTACCTGCAGTCGACGTCCACGCGCTACTTCGTGCGCGGGCTGCGCCTGCTTTCGTTCTTCATCGCCCTCTTGGGACCGGGGCTCTACGTCGCGATCCTCACTGTGAACACGACCGTGCTGCCCGGTCTCTTGGCCGTCGCTGTCGCATCCAACCGCGAGTCGCTCGCCTTCCCGATCCTCACGGAGACCGTCCTCATGCTGCTCGTGCTCGACATCATGGCCGAGGCGACGACCGCAATGAAAGGCGTGCTGGGTCCGGCCATCTCCATCGTGGGCAGCCTCATCGTCGGCCAGGCCGCCGTGCGCGCGAACCTCGCGAGCAATCTCGGCGTCATCCTGCTCGCGCTCACCGCGCTGGCGACCTTCATGACGCCGCGCTACGCGTTGACCTACGCCGTCCGGGTCTGGAAGTACATCTTCCTGCTCCTTGGCGGTGTGCTCGGCCTGGCCGGCTGGTCGGCGGGCATCACCTGGCTCATCATCAACCTCTCGGCCAGGCGTGAACTGGGCACCTCCTACCTCGTGCCGCTGGCTCCCCTGCTGCCGCGGGCGTGGCAGACGGCCTCGCCGCTGCATGGCGCGAGACCGGCGGTTCCCATCTACCTTCGCCCGAGGTCGAGGCTGCGATGAGGCCTTCGCCCGCGCTGGCGCCCTGGACGATCGGCGGCGTCAGCTTCGTCGTCACGGTCTGCATGACGCCTGTGAGTCTCGGCCGCCCCTTCTTCCAGGCGGCCGGCTACGGCACGTTCCTCTGGATGCTGCTGGCCATGGGGACGGGCCTGCTCGGCGCGTTCCTCAATGTCTCCCTGGTGCGGGCGCCTCTCAGGGACTGGGCCGACGCCTCGCGCTCCTGGTTGGCCTACCTGCGGGTGCCCTTCTACCTGATGGCGGCCGCCGCCATGCTTCACACGTGGCTCGATGTCATGGGACAGACGGAACTGCCGGCGACACCGCGCATCGTGCTGGCGCTCGTGACGGTGGCCCTTGCGGCCTACGCGATCCGTCTGGGCGTGGAGACGACCGGGCGGTCGATCGGCGCCGTCGCGGTAATTGCCGTCGTGCCGCTCTGGCTGCTGGTCCTGGCCGTGCTGGTCCAGGCCGCACCAGGACGGATGTTGCCGGCGCCGCTCGGGACCGGTGGGGTCCCGTGGCTTTGGCCGACGATGCTGTTCGCTCCCCGGGGCTATGACGTCGTTCCCGTCTTCGGACCGATCAGTTCGGGCGAACTCGCGCGACCGGTCTATTGGGGGGTGGGGCTCGGCGGCCTCTACCTGCTGCTGGCCATGGTGGAACCTCAGCTGGTCTTCGGCCTGCCGGCCGCGTCCATGTTGCCGAATCCGTTCCTCGCCGCGGTCGCCACCATCACGTCGACCTACCTGCCGCTTCAGCGCATCGCGTTCCTCTCGTTTGTCGTCTGGCAGATGATCGTCTTCGGCATCGTGTCGGCGTACTCCCTGGCCGGCATCGCCAGCCTGGGCGCTCCCACCTTTCCGCTCACGCCTTGGCGGGTGCTCGTGCCCTGGATGGCCGTCGTGGTCGGCATGGCCGTGGTGATCGTGCCCGAGGACACGTTCAGCGTCATCAAGAACGCCTGGTCGGTCT
>JAJZIE010000103.1 GCA_021810725.1 Bacillota bacterium
ACCCAAGACAGTCTCCCTTCCTCACCAAGATCCCTGACAATCTGAAGAAAGGACGACTCAAACAACGCTGACTGCTTACGCAGCGCAATTGCGACGTCTCTGTATCTACGTTCACCGTCCGAGGCCGGCGAATCGTCTGCCAACAAACGGTCTACCGCTTGCTGTGCCGCCGACACGTAGGAAGCAAAATCGCGCAAAGATTGCGCCCTAGGCATCCGCCTTACCCAGCAAGTGCTTCGCGATACTCCTAAAGATGGCGTCGTACTGTTCGGCCTCGACGTCGCCCGGAAGGTGAACCTGGATATTGAAATGTATTTGCATGTGGCTGGTATCGCTCCCCTTGGTGGATGGTGCCGTCTCGTCCTGCGGCCCGGTTGCGCTTTGGGGAGGCGCGTCGCTGTCAAAGCGCGCCGCTTCGCAGAGCGTCTTGAAAGTACCCACTATTCCTTGAAGAGCGCGCTCGCCGACATCAGTTCTGGCGCTAAAATAATCACGTAACGTCGCTGGGTTCTTGTCGTAGGCGTCTGGATACACTGCGAAGAGATCGCTGTACGCGTGTCGGATCGCTGCCGCCAGGACTGAAGGAGCCCCGGTTTTGTTGCGGTACTGTCGCCAAAAGTCCTGCGGGATCCCAGAGGCGTCAACAAACCCGATGAATTTAAGTACCTGTAGGATCGCCCGGTCGTTGCTACTCTTGTACCCAAGGGACCTACCCTTTACCCACATTTCCGCTGTCAGGGGTTAACAAGTTAAGCACCGTCTAGGAGCAAGGAACTGGCAGGTTAGTTGTCGAAGAGGGGATCAGGGAGGGGTCGACCATTCCTGATCTGACATGGGCCGTGCACGAGTGCGGGCGGGCAGAGTTTGGCGACGAGCGGCTGACGCAGCGGTTCATCAAGGTTGTGTCGGCGCTGGCGGAGCATCCGGAGGCCTCCCTGGTACAGGCGACAGATTCGTGGGGCGAGGCCAAGGGTGTCTATCGCTTCTTCAACAACGCCCGGGTGTTCACGGATCGCATCCTGCTGTCACACCGCAAGGCGACGGTGGAGCGGATCCGAGGCCAGAGGATCGTGCTGGCGGCGCAGGACACATCGGCGATGAGCTTCAATTCGCTGCAGGCGACACAGGGTTTGGGGCCCATCGGGCCGGCAAACAGCCGGGGGTTCTTCTTGCACTCGTCGCTGGCGATGGACGTCGAGGGCGTGCCGCTCGGCCTGCTGACGGCGCGGTTCTGGGCCCGGGACGGCGAGGATACCCCCCAAAAGGAGAGCCGTCGCTGGATCGAGACGGTGCGCGAGGTGCGAGCGATCGTGCCGGAGGACACGCGGGTTGTCGTCCTCGGCGATCGGGAAAGTGACATCTTTACCGTGTTCGCGGAGGCGCGGGCGGTGGGCGCCGATGTCCTGGTGCGCGCAACGCACAACCGCAAGCTTGCGGAAGGCTGGCCGGATCTCGCCGCGGCGCTGGAGCAGGCACCCCTGCTCGGCACGCTAGAGGTGGACATACCTCGCGGCCACGAGAATCCCGAACGTCACGTCACGCTCGCCCTGCACGCCCAGGAGGTGCAGCTGCAGCCGCCACTGGACCTGCACGGAGCAGATCCCGTCCACATGACCGTGGTCTCCGCATCGGAGATCGCGCCGCCGGATGGCGAGACGCCGGTGGGCTGGGTGCTGCTCACGACGTTGCAGGCTCAAACGGCGGAGCAGGCAGCGGCCGTGGTGCGCTGGTACTCCTTCCGCTGGCGGATCGAGCGCTTCCACTACACCCTGAAGAGCGGCTGCCAGATCGAGAAGCTGCAGCTCGAAACGTTGCGCCGACTCGAGAACGCCATTGCCACCTACTGCATCGTGGCCTGGCGCGTGCTCTACCTCACCTACGTCGCTCGCGAGAACCCGGATGCGCCGGCCACCCTGGTCTTCACCGATGCCGAGTGGAAAGGCATCTACCTCGCCATCTACCGCAAAAAGTTCACCGCCGGCATGGACATGCCCGCCGAGCCGCCTAAACTCTCCACCGCCGTCATCTGGCTCGCCCGCCTCGGCGGCTTCTTAGCTCGCAAAGACGACGGCATGCCCGGTGTCAAGGTCCTCTGGCGCGGCTTTCAGCGTGCCGAGATCTTCACTGCCGCCTGGATGGCTGCTCATCCTAGATCGGAAGTGGGTAAAGGGTAGCCCAAGGGACACCAGGGTGTTCTGAGTAACCTTTTCGGGGATGCCAGTTGACTGAATGGTCGCCAGAAAGCTCTTAAGCTGACCCGTCGTCGTAATGTAAGGAAAGAATGTTTGCACTCAACACACGCCCCCTCGTGGCAAATTTCGACAAGGAGATTGCTGGGTCCTCTTTTTGCGATGGAGATCCGGCGACCCCTTGACTGGTGATCAAGAGGTTCGGAACCGTGGCGGAAGGGGCTCAGTCACCGCTGGATCCTACACCTTCTGGCCATGGGTCAGATCTTCCGACCAGAGGACCGCACATGGGAGCCGCAGCGCGCTGTGGCGCACAGTGACATCCCAGAACGAGAACTGTAATGCCGCCGCAAAGAGCGTTATGATTCACGTTCGTGTCCCAGCTGAAGTCGGGAAGGAGATTGAACGGTCTTCGAGGTGATGAAACGCGAGAGGCTATTGTCACTGAGGCACTAAGAGCGTACATGTACCGACCGCCGCAATTGCAGGCCGTCCGGACAGGCAAGGGAATGCTTGCGAACGATCTTCCGCGGCAGTAGCGAAGCGAGGAAGAAACCGACGCATGGGTTCGGTCGGTGCGAACTGGTTGAGATAGGGGCGAGTAATGCGCTGAATGGCAGGGTCGCAGCGACCCTGCGGCGACCAAGGGGACGTTGACGACCCCGAGGGCCCATCTTCCAGGGACCACCACTGCGGAATCTGTCCGACAGCGATTTAGTGCTGCGATTGACAAGGCGTCCGCCTCTCGGCAACGCACCAACTCATGGTCACTGATGCGTCTACCACGAAGGCCACTAGCGCCGCCCCGCTTCGATTGCAGTTCTAAGATCCATCCGCAGCGTGTACCGCTTTCCGAACTCTCGAAGGTCGGCGATGGTTTGTTCTACGGTGCTCGATCTGGACCGCGGAGGAGGGGACAGCAGCGCCGCGGGCCGTCCGTTGCGGGTGATCAAAATCGACTCGCCTCGTTCGACCTTGTCGAGCAACTCCGCCAAGTGCGCCTTCGCCTCGTACGACCCGACCTGCTCCATGGCGCTCACCTACCTGGTCGTAGACTAGTCTATTCCGCGCGGCGAAGACAGCACGGGAGTGCTAGGCCGGTGCTGGACGCCGGGTTGTCTGCTGCGACGAACCGGACTTGGGGCTCAGCGGCCCACCCAGAGCAGGAACACGCTGAGGGATACGAGCATGACGACGTAGGCGACATCCAGCAGCCGGACACGCAGGCGCCGATAGTAGCTGCGTGCCTGAGCACGCTCCATGGCGTTTCCCGTGAAGCCCCGCGCCTGCATGGCGATCGCGACCCGTTCACCGGTTCGGATCGCCTGTCCGAGCAGTGGCAGCGCGTAGGTCACGACACGGGTCACGCGGAAGCGGCCGTCCCTCTGGCGCAAGGCCCGCGCTCGTCTCAACCGATTCCACTCATCCTCGAAGAGGGGGAAGAAGCGCAGTCCGGCCAGCGTGCCGTACGCGAACTTCGGTGGGACCCGGAAGTTCTGCGCAAGACTGGATAGAAGGTCCGTGACATCGGCTGTCGAGACGAAGAGGACGGCGAAGGTCACGGTGGCAAGCATCCGCATGCCGAGCGCGAGTCCCGCGTAGAGGCCTGGGAGGCTCAGTCGGAAGAACAGGAAGTGCACGGCCGGCGCGCCGGGCGGCACCTGGGCGTATGCCGTGAGCGTCCAGGTGTACATGGCGAAAAAGACAAGGAACGGCAACATCCGCGCGGCCACCTGGCGCAGGGTGAGTCTTGCGCCCAGGACGAGCAGCACGAGCGGCAGCAGCGTCAGGTAGGCACCCTGGCGGACGTTCACCGTGAAGGCGAGCACAACCATCGCCAGCAGGGTCGCCAGGAGTTGCATCGCCGGGTGGAGTCGACCGATCGGAGAGCGTGCCTGGGCAGGTGCGATGCGCACGAATCTTGCGGCGACGCCGCCGGGCGACGCAGCCGGCACATCTTCCGCGGCGGCAGGCTCCTTTGGGTCCGCTACGAGGTTGGCCGCCCGCAGGATATCCCGGCGCTCGAAGAGTTCTTGCGGCGACCCGGAAAAGAGCAGGCGGCCCTCCGAGAGCGCCACCACCTGCGTCGAATAGCGTCGCACCAGGTCCATGTCGTGCGTCGTCACCACGACCGTCCGCCCGGAGGCCTGCAGGGCCACGAGGCGCTGCATGATCGCCTCCTGCGTGCGCGCGTCCTGGCCGAAGGTCGGCTCGTCGAGCAGATAGGCCACATGATCCTGCACCAGCATCGCCGCCACCGAGAGACGCCGCTTCTGCCCCTGGCTGAGCGCGAAGGGGCTCTGCCGCTCGTGGCCGGCGAGGCCGAATTCGCGGAGCAGTTCGAGCACAACGTCTGGTATCTGCCCGTCGCCGAGGTAGCGGCTGGCGAGTTCCTCCGCCGCCGACTCGTAGACGAACTGGTGCTCAGGGTTCTGGAAGGCGAAGGCGATCTCGCCCCGGCCGGCCGGCCGATCCAACGTCCCCTTGGTGGGCCTGTCGAACCCCGCGAGGACGCGTAGCAGCGTCGACTTGCCGGAGCCGTTCGGACCGACGATCGCGGTCAGGCTCCCGCGTGGGATCGCGAAGCTCAGTTCGCGAAAGGCGAAACGCGGCTCCTGACCGCGCCGACGGAGTCTCCGGCGCAGGGCCGCCGCCACGTAGGTATAGCCCAGTCCCTCAGCGCGAAACGCCGCGCTCGCAGCCGAGTCGGCGACCGGTCTGGCCGGAGGTGGCGTCTGCGCTCCGGGCGAGCTCGCCCAGTCCGGCACGACGCCGAGTTCCCGCATCTGCCCGAAGCGCTCAGCGACGGTGGTGGGGAGGGGTCCCCTGAATACCTCCCTGCCTCCCGGGCCCAGGGCCACCACGTGGTCGAGGCTGCACATGAGGCCGGCGAACTTGTGCTCGATGACGAGCAGCGTGTGGCCCATCTCGCGCAACCGAGCGATCAGGCGGAAGATCTCCGCGGTCGCCCGCGGGTCGAGGTTCGCCGTCGGCTCGTCGAGCACCAGGAGTTCCGGGCGCTGCGCGAGCGCGCTGGCGATGGCGAGCTTCTGCTGCATGCCGCCCGAGAGCACCCCGTCGAACTCCTCCGGATCGACCGCGAGGCCGACGTCCCGCAGCGCCTGCGCAATGCGGTCAGGCATCGCCTCTGTCGGCACGCGCTGGTTCTCGAGGCCGAACGCGACCTCTCGCCCGACGGTGAGCTGGCAGAGCTGCGCCGCCGGGTCCTGGAACACATAGCCCACCGCCCCCGGGCGATTCAGACTCGGCGAACGCCAGACCTCGCCGCGCACATTCGCCTCCACGACGCCCGGTATGAGGCCCACGGCGATCTGGGCCAGCGTCGACTTGCCACAGCCGCTCGGGCCCACGAGGAGCACCGCGTCGCCCCGCCGCAGCTCGAAGTCGGCTCCTTCGATCACAGGCGGGCGATCGCCATAGGACACCGCCACGCCCCGCAGGCGCAGCAGTAGCTCGCCCGTGTGCTCGGCCGGAGAGCCGACCGCCGCTTCAGGACGCGTGAGCCTGGTCCTTTGCGATCGCGAAGTTGCGCAGCACGCCGGTGCGACGCAAGGCGTCGCCGACCAGCTTCGAGAGCACTCCAGAGAGGATCGCGCCCGAGACCAGCGAGGCGATCAGGTAGCCGGCCTGCAAAGCCGCCGAGTACTCGTTCACGCCGTAATAGAAGTAGGAGTAGATGTAGTTCCCGACCCCGCCGAGGGCGGTCGCGAGCAGCATGAAGCCCCAGCCGTAGCGCTTCCAGCCGCCCAGCGCGAACCCCACCTCGACCCCCAGGCCCTGCGCGATGCCGATGGTGAACGCCTGGATGCCGTAGGGACTGCCGAGCAGAAACTCGACGAGGCCGCCGACCGCCTCCGCCAGCAGGGCGGCGCCGGGACGACGCACGATGTAGGGGACGATGCCTGCGGCGATCCACCAAAGTCCGTTGAACAGCGCAAGCAGGATCGGGTTGACGGACGACGGCACGAACTTGAAGATGATGTCCCAGCCGAGGTAGATGGCGCCCGCCACCACCGCCAGCACCGACGCGACCACGATGTCCCTGAGCTTCCACTGCAAACCCGGTCCCTCCTCGCGCGATGGCCTGGGGTGCGCGGCGGCGACGACAGAAAAACGCGTCCGACTCCCTAGGAGTCGGACGCGTGGCGTTCTCACACCTGCGTTCCGCTCTGCCTTCCCTCCGCTGGCATTACCCAGTTCAGGTTGGTAGGGTCTGCGCCGCGTGGCGCACTCTCAGCTCCCGCTCCCCTAGGCACTGTGAGCTTAGCCGCAACCTTCGAGCGTGTCAATCGGCCGTGGGGATCGAGGAGAGTGTCTGGCAGGTGGGGCTGATGACGGACCGGACCGACGACGGGAGATGACCCGGCGGGCCCGAACAGCCGCCGTTCGCAGTGATGGCGTCTCTCAGGGGCTGGCGGACGCCCGCGTCGCCGCGCGCATCAGGATGGTTGCGAACTACGCCCAGGTGACGGGCTGCTTGGGCTGGAAGCGGTCATCGGTATCGCCCGTCACGATGCCGAGTCCCTGGGCGATGCCTACGGCGTTCACGTACCTGGGAGCGATCTGCGAGGCATCGGCAAACTTCACGTCCGCCTGGTTCGACATGTCGACAAGCGCGCCATAGCCAAGCGCCCGCACCGTCCAGTCGGCCGGCTCCTCCCGCGTCACTGTTTGGCTAGCCTGGTTACCTTCGTTCGGTGGGAGGATGGCTGCTGCGACAGCTCTGGCGATGTCCATGCCGTAGGGCCCCGAGGGCGGTGGCACGTTCGCGGAGAAGCCACCAAACGATGGAGTCTGCAGGATCTGCAGCAGCGCGTGGACGGCCGGTCCGAGCGTCACCGGATCGTTCGGGCCAACGCCGACAGGCAGGAGGCCCGCCTGAGAGCAGGCCCAGAGTGGAGTCTTGGCCCACCTGCCGGCGATCGACGCGGGTGGTCCGTTGGGTTCCTGGAACGTGAGGCCGTCGGCACCGGTAACTTGGCCGCTTACCGCGTCGAACTGCACTTGCCCGAGCTCGTGGCGGGGATCACGGAAGACGTAGACAAGCTCCGGCGCCTGGAGCTGCGGCGGCCCAAGAGACGCACCGGACGGCGTCCACGTAAGCTCGTAGGCCAGCTGGACCGGCAAGGCGGCTAGGGCCTTCTCGGCGTCGGCCCGCGTGAGCAGGGGCACGGCGCCGCCGACGGCCGTTAGGGTGTGCCAGTTGCGGTAATAGTTCACGACCCTGCCTTGCGGGTCCACGTTGACAACGATCGCGTCGTGGGCGACCGGAATGCCGTCATAGATGCGCACGAACCGCACCTGCCAGTCGTTCCCCGGCTGTACGGCAGAGTTCGTGGCGGGCATCGCGACGGTGTCCGCCAGGTCCTGGGGATCGACCGCCTTGACAAAGGCCGTGGCCACGGTCGAAGCCTGCTGAGCATCGTCGACCTCAGTTGATCCTGAAGCTGGCGAGGATGGAGTTCACCTGGGGGTAGATGGCGGCCAACGTGGCCAGCGCCTGAGTCTGCGGGATGGTCGGTGTGGGGCTCGGCGCGGCGCCAGAGGACGTGGTGGTCAGGGTTGCCGTACCGCTGCTGTCGGAAGCGGAGGCGAAGACAGCGGGCTCGATGGCAAGCAATAGGGACGCCAGGGCTATACCGAGGGCCGCTTTGAGCAAGGGGCTCACCTCCAGAGGACAAGTTGGGAGAGCGGTCCGGGGCGCGGGACCAGCCAGGCCCTCCCAGACAGCTTCCAGTTTATATCCAGCTCCTTTTGTGTCACAAGGAGGAGCCACAGGTCCTGCAGGCTGTCGCCCGCCTGCGAACGAGCTTCCTGTGACAGGGGCGGACTCCACAACCCAAAGGCGGGGAGGAAACTCGATAGATATCGTACGTGTGAGTTGACGGACGTAAAACAACCGGGTACTCTATTCGCGTAGTGACGCCAGAAGGAAGTGTGGCCATGGAGGAGCTTCTGCCCGGCGTCTTTGCGGTTCAATCGCCCGTCTTCGAGCTCCTCGCCTCCATGTTCCGGCTGCAGGCCCACGAGCAGCTGACGAGGGGCGATTTCGCGGGACTTGCGGAGTTTGACCTGGACCTTTGGGTGGACCGGGTCCGTGGCTCCCTGCCTGACGACGTCAAGCAGGGTCTTGAGGTCTTCTTCGACGTCGAGAGCTTCATCGGGCTCTCGATGGTTGGGTTCGCTTGGAGAACCGACGCGTGGCGGTCTGTCGACGCATTCCTGACGGCGCTTAGGGCCGCCTCGCCCCATGCGCTGTTCGAGTCCTTTCTGCAGACCGGCTTCA
>JAJZIE010000104.1 GCA_021810725.1 Bacillota bacterium
GGAACGCACCGCGCACGAGGGTGCCCGCGCTCGACATCTGGAGCGAGTCCAGGCGGACCTCATGCCCGTCCGCGCTGAACGTCGCTGGACGGTGCAGCGAGACTTGGCCGTGCGGCAGGTAGGCGGACGCTGGGATCCGCAACACCACCTGCCGCGCCGTGTCGCTTTCGCCGAGGGAAACCTTGACCAGGACTTGGGTCGGGGTGGTTCTGCCTGTCCGGCCGGAGAGAGGCGTCGGCACCTGCAGCCCCGGCAGTGACCAATAGCCGGCGGCCGCGTCCGGCGCGATGGCCGTCGATTGCGTCGGCACGCCGGCATTCTCCCACGCGCTCTGGCCATGGGCCTCGAGGTACGGTAGCGCAGGGGGGCGTCCCGCCGTGGCCACCGTAAAGATGAGGTACGAGCCCAGATAGGTGGCGTAGAACGCCTTGAAGGTCACCGTCTCGCCGCTGATCCGCACAGTCTGCGCGAGCGGCACCAACGCCCCCGTCGCCATGGCCGTCGCGTAGCCCGGCACGCTGGCGGTGAACGCCCGATAGCGCGCCTGGGCGCTTGGCTGGCTGCGCACCGCCGCCAGGGCGCCAAAGGCGCCCGCCAGTACGACGCAGCCCAGCGCCAGGAGCGCCAGCAGCCGTCGGCGCGCCCGCCAGCGTCGCAGGAAGCCCTCCGTCTGGACCTGAGGTTGCCCACGCCCGTCGCGACGTTGCTCCAAGACGGACTGCGTGGCTTGCACCCGACCGATCAGAGCCTGGCAGGACGGACAGCGGGCGAGATGCTCCTCGACGAAGCGGACGCTCTCCGCCGAGAGCAATTCGTCGCGGTAGAGAGGGAGAAGGTCCTGGACCAAGGCGCATTCCCGCTCAGGCGTCATCCTTCGCTGCCTCCCTCGAGATCGGTCCTGATGCGCGCAAGCAGCCGAAAGTAGCGCACGCGCGCCCAATTCTCGCTCCGCCCGAACTCCTTCGCGATGTCGGCATAGGGCCGCTGCCACAGGGCGCGCTCCAGCAGCAGCACGACGTCGTCGGGCGTCAACCGGGGGAGCCAGTCCTCGCCGCCGGGAAAGGGCTGGGGAGCCCCGTCAGCCGGTGGAGGCATCCTCGCCTCTGCTTCCCTGCGCCGTCGTTCACGCCGCCGGTGGCCCGCGAGAACCCGGCGGGCGATGCCGAAGAGGTAGGCCCGCTCGCCGCCGCCGCGGTAACCACGCCAGGAGATCAGGGCCTGCAGGAAGGTCTCCTGCGTCAATTCCTCGGCAAGCGCCGGGTCCCGGCAGAGCGCCGTGAGATAGCGCAGGACCCTGGGACCTTCGGCACCGTACCATGCCTCGAGGTCCTGCCCTGGCATGCCGTTCCCTCCCGATAGGTTAGTGGCGGTCTGGCCGCCGTTTCGTTACACGCGCGAGGGCAGGTGCCGAGGCCGGAAGGCCGTCGGGCCCAGTCCCGTCCACAGCTGAACCCGGGTCCGAGGTGCAATGCACCTGACCCGGGCGCTATGGGAGCACCGCCTCTTGCCGTGGTGGTCAGCCGACAGCAGCGAAGTGCGCGACGATGATCGCCGTCGTCCAGGACGCGGCGACGCAAACGAGAAGAACGAGTACGGTCGCGACCCGGTCCGTCGCCAACTTGCGCGAGTGCCGGATGGGGTTCTCCAGCAGGTGGTAGGAGAGCATCGCGGTGAGAATCGCACCCGCGATCTCGATTGGCGTCCACGGCCAGCCGGTGAGCGGGTGCACCAGCTGCCTAGGCAGGGTCAGCCACACGTAGTGCGTGAGGTAGAGCGAGTAGGAGATTGCGCCGAGATACACCAACGGGCGGGTTGAAAGCACCTTGGTGACGGCAGTTCGCATGCCGCCGGCCCCCGCCCAGATGAACAGCGCGGTCGCCCCGCAGGGCAGCCAGGCGAGCCATCCGGGGTACGTGCTTGTCGCGTTCAGATCGACGAGCGCGATCGCGAGGAGCACGACGCCTGCCACGACCGCGACGCGCTCGGTCCACACGGAACGCGTGGGTTTATGCGTCGTGATGACGGCGAGAAACCCGCCCAAGCCGAGTTCCCAGAACCGTGTAAAGGGCGAGTAGTACGCCGGTGTGGGGTCAGAGGCAGAGATGTGGATCGACCAGAGCGCAGACACCCCGACCGCCACGGCCAGAGCGATCGTGAGCGCCCGCATGCGGCTGCGCGCCGGCACGAAGTGCGCGATCAGGAAGACGAGTAGCGGAAACGCGAGATAGAACTGCTCCTCGACAGCGAGAGACCAGTACTGCGTGATGAGCGAGGGGAAGATGCCGGGGACGAAGTAGTTGCTGCCCGTGGCGATCAGGCGGAAGTTCGCGGCGAACAGCGAGGCCCATCGCACGTCCCCTGGCAGGTTGGGGTTGAGACGCGGTCCGAGAACCCACCAGGCGACCAGCAGGGTGAGTACGAGCGTAACCGTGGCCGCCGGCACGATGCGGCGAATGCGCCGGGAGTAGAAGTCCATCAGCGCGTCGCCCAGGCTCTTCTCGGACTCGCGCATCAGCAGTTGCGTGATCACGTAACCGCTGATCACGAAGAAGACGTCCACGCCGACGTAACCTCCACCGAATCCCGATATGCCGGCGTGGTTGCCGACGACCAGCAGCACGGCGAGCGCACGCAGGCCCTGAATGTCACGGCGGAACTCTTGACGCGGCGCGACCCGTGGAAAGCCATGGATCGGAATGCGGCGAGGAATCGCTTCAGTGAGTTGGGACGCCAATCTCCTTCGCCACCTCCGCACCTATTGCGGGTCCGAACGTCCATCCCGGCACGGCGCCGTAACCTCGCGGTCGCGGGTATGCAGCCCCGTCGTGTCGAACTACGACAATGTCCGCGGCGGTTCCTTGTGGCGGTTGCTTCTTGACGCCGCCAGATTATGGCTGCATGAGACGCACCCGCCCGCCACGGCGACCTTCGCGCGCATCCCGCGCGGCGCGGGGCAATGGGATCGGCTGAGGGCGGGAGGTAACGCGCGGCTCCCGCGATGCGCGTCCACCGCCCGTTGCGGCAGGCTCGCGCTATAAAGGGCGCGAACCGCGTGCGGCTGCCCCTGGGGCGCCGGGCCGCGTCCGCTTTGCAGCGAACGGCGCCGCGCACATCCGCTCACGGAGTTAACGCGGCAGCGACATATTGGCGAGGGCCGTCCACGCTGGCACGCGTCCGCGCTGTTGCGCGGAATCCGATCAGCCTCGCGCTTTCCAGACATTCTTCGCCCCTGTTCGACCCGCTTCGGCAGGAGCGGCCGCGCACCCTGGCAAATGACTCATCCCGGAAGGATACCGAAGCCTACGTGGCACCACCGGTGTTTCGGGGATGACGGCTCTCTTTCGACCGTCGCGCCATCCAGGGTTGCGGGCTGTGGCAGCACAGTGATCGGCGGCCGTCTGCTCCCTGCAGAGCGTACCCAGGAGGATATGTGGATGATGGAACGCCGAAGTGCGTATTGGGGATTGCGCGCGGTTCTCTTCACGGTTTTGGCGGCGCTTGTGACCTCGTCGTTGATTGTGGAGGCACTGCCGCCCTCGGTCCGCAAGACGTTCGCCGAGTCCCCGCCGACGTCGCACAAGCGGGGGGGGTCGGGCGGAACGAACCTGAACAATCCCTCCGGAGGGGCCGGCAGACCGACCGTGCCGCAGATCCCCGGCGCTTTCACCGGCACCGTCACGGAACCGCAGGTCGGCGGCGGTTGCGGATTTGCGCTCTCAGGTCAGGTCAATCCAGCACCGGTCGGCAGTTGCACGGTCCTTGAGATCGGCGACTCGCTCGGCAACGACCTTGGCTGGGGTCTTCAACGCGAAGTTGCGCCGGACTCAGGGCTGCGCTTGATCCAACTCGACAAGTCTTCTACTGGCCTGGCCAACTCCGGTTTCTACAACTGGCCGGTCGAACTCGCCTCGGACTTGCGTGCATACCACCCACAGCTCGTGTTGATCAGCCTGGGGGGTAACGATGAGCAGGGCCTGTACGCCAACGGCGAGGCCGTGCAGTTTCCGACGGGGGCCTGGCAGGCCGCCTACACCGAGCGCGTGCGGGAACTGGTAGGCGAGGCGACGGCGAGCGGCGCGTACGTGCTCTGGGTTGGCATGCCAAACATGCAGCAACCAACTTACGGCCAAGGCATGCAGCTATTGAACTCGATTTACCGGCAGGCTGTGACCTCCGAGCCAAACGCAACCTTCGTGCAAACCTGGCAGCTCTTTTCGAACCCGCAGGGCGCCTTCCAGGCGACCGCCATGGTAAACGGCGACAGCGTGACACTGCGGTCTACGGACGGCATCCACTACTCGTACACCGGCGAGAACGTGCTGGCCACGTACGTGCTGCGGGAGATGGCGCTCGTCTACCATGTCCAACTCGCACCGACGAACCCGCAGCAGATTACGAGCTGGTAGCAGGGAGGGCACAACGTTGAGAAAGAGCTTTCCCATGCGCGCCAAGTTCGTCTGGTTAGTGGTCATCGCACTGGTGCTGGTCGGTGCATTTGCCTTCGCCCGAAGCTGGATGGGGCAGTCGTCCGCGCCTGGAGGCAAGAAGGCTCAGAACTTCTCGCAGAAGATCCCCTACAACATCCTCCTGATCGGGAACAACGCGAGACGGGCCCAAGGTCCGCTCTCGCTCGGCACCTCCGGCGGCGAGGCCGACATCCTGATGGTCGTTCACATCAACCCGAAGGCCGACACCACCACCTTGATCTCGATTCCGCGTGACCTCCTGATCGCGCTTCCTGGCTGGCGCGTCGTGGAGCCAAAAGTCAAGGAGAGCTTCTTTCTCGGTCTGACCCAGAGCCCACAGCGGGGACCACAGGTCGCCATGCAGGTGGTGAGCCGCTTCACAGGCATGCCGATCCACGCCTACATCGCCACCGACTTCCAAGGGTTCGAGGACGCGGTCAACGCAGTTGGCTGCGTGAACGTCTACATTCCCGCCCGGCTCTACGACCCGATGCACAGCAAGGCGGACTTCCAACCTGGATGGCACTGCCTCTCTGGCCCGTGGGCCCTCGCCTACATCCGCATCCGCCAAAATGCGGCGGGTAACAGCTTCCGGACCAACGACTTCCAGCGCATGGGCGCGGAGCAGCAGGTGCTGCTTGCGCTGAAGGACAAGCTTTTGAAGAACCCGGTGCAAGCGGCGCTGCACCTTCCCTCGCTGATCTCTGCTTGGAGCAAGGACGTGGCGACGAACCTCACGCACAGCCAGCTACTCTCACTGGGCATGACGCTTGCGCATGCCCATCTCAACAAGGTGACCCTCGGGAGCGACACCGACTCCATGGCGCTCGCCTCGATGCCGCTTCCTGGCGTCAACCAGGAGAACGCGATCCTGGGCGCCTACTACGATGTGCTGGACGCGGCGGACGTCACCACGGCACTAAGACCATACGGCTCAACAGGAGCCTGGACAGGGCTACCGCCCTTCCCCAAGCCGAAGAATGTGCCGATCAAGCTCTATGGCAGCCAATACACCATGGCCCTCTTGCAGAAGGCCGGCTTTCCGGTGATGTATGGCGGGCCCGCCGCCGGCACGTCGCGCCTCACGGTCGTCTTCCCAAACGGCAGCCCGGCGTCGGGCTTCGTTGTCGGGCGGGCACTAGGCGCCGGTAACGAACTCGTGGAGCCCGGAAGCGTCACGGAGGTCACCGTGTACGCGCCCTAACGCCCTAATTCTCCCGCATGTGGATCATAAGTAGGGATTGGGGACCAACATGTGCTCGTCCGGACGGTGGATGTAACAGGAGAGCATCGTGCGTACGGAAGGGTCCCCGGCAAATCGGGTTGGCAGAAATCTGGCGGCCGGTGAATCCGGCTCCGGCCTGGGGACGAACAGGAATTACACCTGGTAAACGAGTCGCCCCAGGGAGCACAAACTTCGAAGGCAAGTGCGCAACACGTCAATATTATTCCGATTTGTGGTATCTTGTTGGCCATGGACGACCCGAAGGGAAGCCAACGAGACTCCCTGCAGAGGACAGCGGCAACAGGAGCCATAACTTGGATTGGGCTAGTGGTTGCGGCCTTTCTTGTGTTGTTTCTCTTGTGGTGGCTTCCGGCACGTACGGCATCAGGATACGTAGTTCCACGCATCATGGGCTCTTTCGCGTCGTTCCCGGCTCGGCTCCCTGTGCTCTGGGTGCGCAACTGGCCATGGCAGACTCACCCGCCGGATGCGACGGTGATCGTCGATCTCTCGAACGGCAGGCAGGTGTCGGCGAACGCGACTGGAGCCGCACCGTCGGTCGGTTGGCTGAATGCCCGTGCCGTTGAGGCGACGCTCCACCTGCAGGATCCACCAACGTTACAGCCCGGTCAGATCGTCAGGATCCAGGTCGACTGGTCCGGCGGACGCACCTCTTCCGTAGAACGCGAACTTTGGGTTTCGGCGGTGTCGGGTACGCCGTACACTACCAGGGCGACCGTGGTGTGGGCCAATCGGATGACTGCGTCCGCGCGCGTCGGCGTCGAACTGCCAATCGTGAAGAATCCGAACGTCATCGCCGTTTCCTCGGCGAACCCCACACTCTCGCCATGGGCTTCCGCCAAGTGCGTCGGCGTGCCGACCGGGGACGACGCAAGTTGGCGCGCTACGTTGCTGCACGGCGAGTTTCCGCAGCAGCCGCGGTCGTGCCCGAGCCTGCAAAGCGGTCAGGCGGTGGTAATCAGCGCGCAACTCGGCAGAGCGTACGGCTTCTACATCTGGCAGCCCGTTCTGCAAGAGCTGGTGAACAGCCACATCCGCACCATAATCGCCGGACCTGTGCATATCGGTTCCGTTCATCCCGTAACGGCGCAGAACTGGTGGCGGTTCACCACTGCGGCGTTACCGCCCGGCCTTTAGGACCAAAGCGCCTGTCCTGACGGGATGGTATGCAGACGGTTCCCTCTGCGGGCAAGGACAGGCCACCTTACCCTTGCTGGACACTGTCGGGCGACTGGCCACACGTCCCGCGCCTGGGTACCGCCCTCAGCCACCAAGAGTTCGTGAGTATCCTTTGGCAAGTAGATCTCGGGAAAGTGCGCCTTCGTAAAGTGCGGCCTCAGCTGTCAACCGGGAATGCTGTCGCCGCGGCGCGACGCGCGAAGCCCGCCGACCTTACATCCCCATGATGTGGAAGCCGGCGTCGACGAACAGCACCTGGCCGGTGATATTCTGCGCCCAGTCGGAGCAGAGGAAGGTCGCGGCGCGGCCGACATCCTCGAGGGCGATGTTGCGCTTGAGCGGAGTGCGCTCGGGCACGTCGCGCAACGCGGTCGCAGCTTTGACGGCGGATGACGCGAGGGTGCGCAGCGGGCCGGCGGAGATGGCATTGACGCGGATGTTGTCACCTCCGCAGTCCCAGGCGAGGTAGCGCATGGCCGATTCGAGCGCCGCCTTGGCGACACCCATCACGTTATAGCTCGGCATCACCCGTTCGCCGCCCAGGTGGGTCATCGTGAGCACGGATCCGCCACCCGCGGCCTGCAGCAGCGGCAGAACGGCCCGCGTCAGCGCGACGAGGGAGTACGCGCTCACATCCTGCGACAGGGCGTAGCCCTCGCGCGGCAGGTCGACGAAGCGCGACTGCAGGTCCTCGGTGCGGGCGAAGGCGACCGAGTGCACGACGATGTCGACCTTGCCCCACTGGGCGGCCAGGCTCTCGCGCAGCGCATCGAGGGAGGCGTCGTCGGAGACATCGAGCGGCAGGGTGAGGGCACCGTGGGGTAGTTCGGGGACGAGCTTGTCGAGATTCTCGCGGAAGCGGTCGTGCTGATACGTGAGGGCCAGGTCCGCCCCCTCCTCGGCGAGGCTGCGGGCGATACCCCAGGCGATCGAGCGCTTGTTTGCGACCCCGACGACGAGGGCGCGCTTACCGGAAAGCAGACCCAATGTGCAAACCTCCGTCTGCGCCCCAGGACATGGGCACAAGGTTATAGCGGAATCTTCGACTTGGACCCTGGCGGCTCCTACCGCGCTGCCGTGCCGACAGGCGGAAGCGGCCATGTCCGCAGCGTGATCGGCGTGCGTCCACCACGATCTGGCAGGACTCGGTGCACCCGCCGAGAAGTCTGGCGCCGCACCTCGGCGGCCGCCGTCGCCCCTTCAAGGGAGGCGCCATGATGTTGCAGGCTCTGGCGTGGCTCGCAGCGCTGGCTTTCCTCGTCTACTTCGCCGGCATGATCGCGCTGCACTTCCTGCCGACGGGCCGGCACCCGCTCTACCACACGGTGAGCGACTACTCCCTCGGCAGGTACGGCGGCCTGGCCCGCGTCATGACCGCCGTCAACGTGCTCGGAACGCTGTGCCTGCTCCTCTCGCTGCGGGGCGCCGCGCCGCAGCCCGCCGCCCAGGCGGGCCTCGTCTGGCTGGCCATTCTCGCCCTCAGCCGGCTCGGCATGGTCTTCGTCCTGACCGACGAGTCCGGCACGCAGGCGACCGCGCGCGGCCTGCTGCACGCGCTCCTAGCCATCCTGAGCTTCACTGCGGAAGGTGTCAAGCCCTTTC
>JAJZIE010000105.1:0-459 GCA_021810725.1 Bacillota bacterium
GCGTTCGAGAGTACGACGTTCGCCGTCTTGCGGCCGACGCCCGGCAGCTTCTCGAGGGCGGCCATCGTCCTCGGCACTTCGCCGCCGTGCCGCATGACGAGCAGGAGGCAGGCTCCGAGGATGTTCTTCGCCTTGGAGCGGAAGAGGCCGCAGTCGCGGATGAGCTCCTCGAGCTCCTCCTGGCGCAGCGCCAGCATCGCTGCCGGGGAAAGGTAGCGCGGGAAGAGCCGTGGCGTGATCATGTTGACCCGCTCGTCCGTGCACTGCGCGGAGAGGATCGTCGCGATCAGGAGTTCAAACGGCGTCGTGAAGTCGAGGGCGCAGTGCGCGTCGGGATACATGTCGCGCAGGATGGCGAGGATCCGTCCTGTCTCGATGCGCAGCGCCGCCACCTCACGCATGAAAAGTCCGCCTGCCGCACTCTCTTCGCGGCTACCTGCGCCAACCCTGCTGTGTATC
>JAJZIE010000105.1:469-8403 GCA_021810725.1 Bacillota bacterium
GGGCCTGAGAGGCTCTTTGGCTGCGTAGGCGCCTTGGGCGATCAGTTCGTCCCGACTTCGCCGAGCGGCTCCTCCGCCTCGCGGTACTGCAGGCGGTAGAGGTCCCAGTACAGGCCGTGGCGGCGTAGGAGTTCCTCGTGCGTGCCGCGCTCGACGATGCGGCCGTGGCTCATCACGAAGATCTGGTCGCAGTTGCGGATCGTCGAGAGGCGGTGCGCGACGATCAGGGTCGTGCGTCCCTGGGAGACGCGATCGAGCGCCTGCTGGATCAGCGCCTCCGTCTCGGTGTCGATGCTGGCGGTCGCCTCGTCGAGGACCAGGATGGCGGGGTCGTGCGCCAGCACCCGGGCGAACGCCACGAGCTGGCGCTGTCCCGCGGAGAAGGTCGAGCCGCGCTCCTGCACAGGCTCGTCGTACTGCCCGGGCAGCCGCTCGATGAAGCGCGCGGCGTGCACGTGCCTTGCCGCTTCCTCGACCGCCTCGTCGGAGATCGGGTCGCCGAGGCGGATGTTGTCGCGCACGTTGCCGGCGAAGAGGAACACGTCCTGCTGCACGACGCCGATCGCCCGCCGCAGTTCCTGCTGGCTGAGGGTCGTGACGTCCTGTCCGTCGACCGTGATGCGGCCGCGCTGGACGTCGTAGAAGCGGCCGATCAGGTTGACGATCGAGCTCTTGCCGGCGCCCGTCGCACCGACGAACGCGACCGACTGGCCAGGCTGGACAGTGAAATCCACGTCCTTCAGCACGTCGTTCTCGCCGTCGTAGGCGAAGAAGACGTGCTCGAAGCGGATCTCCCCGCGCACGCGCTCGGGCATCGGCAGGGGCAGGACCGGGTCCAGGACCTCGGCCTTCGTGTCGAGCACCTGGAAGATGCGCTCGGAGGCCGCCATGGCGGACTGCATGATCTGGTACTTGTCGGCCATGTCGTTGATCGGCTGGTAGAACTGCTGGGCGTAGCCGATGAACGCGTAGAGCACGCCGAACGCGACGATGTGCTCGAGCACGGTGCCGCCGCCCCACCAGATCAGGGCCGCCGCGGTCAGGTTGTAGAAGAAGTTCATCGTCGGGCGGAAGACCGCGAAGATCGTCAGCTCGCGGATACCCGCGCGCAGGTAGCCCGTGTTGTCCTCGTCGAAGCGCCGCCGCTGGCGCAGTTCCTGGCGCATGGCCTGGACGACGCGCATGCCGGAGAAGTTCTCCGAGAGGAAGGCGTTCAGGCGCGCCAGGTAGATGCGGACCGTGCGGTAGGCGTCGCGGGCGTAGTTCGTGTAGATGATCGTGGCGACGATCAGGAGCGGGATGATGGCGTAGCCGATGAGGGCGAGGAAGTGGTTCATCTCCCACATGATCACCATCGCGCCGACGAGCAGGAAGAGGTCCTTGAAAATGTTGACGATGACGGAGGTGTAGACCTCGTTGAGGGCTTCGGTGTCGTTCGTGCAGCGCGTGACGAGGCGTCCGATGGGATTGCGGTCGAAGTACTGCAGGTGCATGCCCTCGATGTGGCTGAAGAGCTGCTTGCGGATGTCGAACACGATCATCTGGCCGGCCCACTGCAGGATGTACGTCTGCAGGTAGTTGGCCGCGAACGCCACGATCACGACCAGGGCGTAGATCAGGCCCAGCATCAGCAGCCCGTGCACGTCCTGCTGGCGGAAGCGGCCCAGGGCCGCGCTCGAGAGCGGCGTCGCGCTGAGCGTCCGTCCGCCGAGCGTCCAGTGGCCATGGCTCCACGTGGGGGTCTTGCCCTGCACGATGCCTTGGACCAGATACTCGGTGCCGTTCGGCGCCTTGTCGATGTTGTAGAGCGTGCCGTGGTACGCCTGATGGAGGCTGGTCAGGCGCACGTACGCCCGCCCGTCGTAGAGCACGGCCCCCTGGGGCGCCGCCTGGGGGCTGAACGCCGCCATCGGTGCCGAGAGGCCGCCGATGTAGTTGTCGATCGCGATGGCGGAGAGGTACGGCGGCGCCAGATCCGCGGAGGTCACGAAGCCGATCAGCAGCGCCGAGACCACGATGGCGGCCCAGTAGGGCCTCGTGTAGCGCAGGAGGCGCCGCACCAGGCGCCCGTCGTAGGCCTTGCCGATCGCGTTCTCCTCGCGGAAGTCCTGAACGGACACCTAGGCTCCCTCCTCTGCGCGGTGCAGGATGCGCTCCTCGAGGAGCTGGCGATCGTAGAGCTCCTTGTAGCGTCCGCCGAGGCGCAGGAGATCCTGGTGGCGGCCGCGCTCGACGACCCTGCCGTCCTCGAGGAACAGGATCAGGTCGGCGTGCGAGATGGCGGAGATGCGGTGGGCGATGATGACGTTCGTGCGCCCCTGGCGCTCGCGGCGCAGGGCGGCCAGGATTTCCGCCTCGGTCTGCGTGTCGACCGCCGAGAGGCTGTCGTCCAGAAGCAGCACGGGCGGATCCTGGACAAGGGCGCGAGCGATGGCGACACGCTGCTTCTGCCCGCCGGAGAGCGTGACGCCGCGCTCGCCCACGAGTGTGTCGTAGCCCTGCGGGAACTCGACGATGTTGTCGTGTACCGCCGCCTCCTCCGCCGCGTGCTCGATCTCGACGCGGCTGGCGTCGGGCCTCGCGAAGGCGATGTTGTCGGCGATGCTCTCGGAGAACAGGAAGGCGTCTTGCGGCGCGTAGCCGTACGCGGACCTGAGATCCTCGATGCGCAGACTTTGGATGTCGTGTCCATCGAGCAGGACGCTGCCGGCGGGCGCTTCGTACATGCGCATCAGGATGTTCGCCAGGGTGGACTTGCCGCTGCCGATCGGGCCGATCACGCCGAGCGTCTGCCCGGGCTGGAGGTCGAAACTCACGCCCTCGAGCGCCGGCGGCAGTCCCTCGGTGTAGCGGAACGTGAGGTTGCGCACGGAGATCTGGCCGCGCGGCCTGGACAGGGCGATGGCGTCCTCCCGCTCCTTGATGTCCGACGTCACGGAGAAGATGCGGTTGAGGCGCTCCATGGAGGCTGCCCCACGCTGCAGGACGTTGATCACCCAGCCGGCGCCGGCCATCGGCCCGCGCAAGAGACCCAGGTAATAGAGGAAAGCGACATACTCGCCGAGCTGGAGATGGCCGAGCAGGACCAGGTAGCCGCCGTAGGCGGTGGCGATGGCGAAGGAGATGCCGCCGATCGCGTCGACGAGCGGGTCGAAGAGGCCCCAGACGCGCACGAGTTCCATGTTGCGGCGGACGTAGGCCTGGCTTCTCGCGATGAACTTGCCGCGTTCCGGCTCCTCCTGCGCGAAGCCTTTGACCACCCGGATGCCGGAGAAGTTCTCCTGCACGTCGTCGGTCATGTCGGCGAAGGCTGCCTGCACCTTGATGAAGCGGCGGTGGATCACCTTGCCGAGGCTGCCGGCGACGATGCCGGAGAGCGGCAGGGGCAGCAGGGCGAAGAGCGCCAGGGAGGGGGAGATGGCGCTGAACATGATGACGATCGTCGAGACGATCAGGAAGGACGAGTCCACAGAGGCCACCACGCCCATGGCGAACGACATGCGCACGGCCTGCACGTCGTTCGTGGCGTGCGCCATCAGGTCGCCCACCTTGTGGTGGTTGTAAAAGTTCGCGGAGAGCCCGCTCAGGTGTCCGAACAGCTTGCGCCGCAGCCGGTACTCGATGCGCCTCGAGGCACCGAAGCAGTTGGTGCGCCAGAAGAAGCGCAGCACCAGAATGAGCAGGCCGGCGACCACCATCGCGATCGCATAGGGAAGCAGCTTCTGCATGGTCGCGCCTGGCCCTGTCACGGTGTTGACGAACAGGCGCAGGATCTGTGGCGTGATCAGCTGAAGCAGGTCGGCCAGCACCAGGGCGGTCAGACCGAAGATGTAAAAGCGCAACTCCGGCCTTACAAGGTCGCGGATCCTCAGGAACTGCCGGATGGCGTCTACCTCCCTGGCACGTGAAATCGCCCCCCGTCGGCAGTAGGCCGCGGCGGGCAGGGGAAGACTTGCACATGGACGCGCGGAACGGTCCTCTACCTCCTTCTCGATCGGTCGCGCGGACCCTGCAAGAAGGGATACGAAATGCTCTATCTTCCGATCCTGCTCCGGCTCGTGCTGGCAGAACCGGCATTGCGACCCGGCAGTCCCGCGCCGCCCGTCGTGGTGCAGCGCCTTGGCGGCGAAACGCAGACGCTGTCGCTCAAGGGGCACCGTCACCTGCTCGTCTTCTTCGCCAGCTGGTGCCGGAGCTGCCCGCCGTATCTCAGCTACCTGGCGCGAGACGGGGCCGTGCGCAGGACAGGCGTCGAGCTCGTGCCCATCGACCTCCTGCCGTCGGAACTGCCCGGCGACGCGCAGCGGCTCTGGCAGCGGCTGAAGAGCCCGGCGGCACTCTATCTCGATCGCTACGGCGAAGTGGCGGACGCCTACCAGGTGACGGACCTGCCGACCGCGGTGCTGATCGGCGCCGACGGGCGCATCCAGGCGGCGCTCGTCGGCGTGCACGGGCGCAAGGACGTGCTGCGCCTATTGCGGGCGCCGCACGCTTGACCCGGGGGTTCGCGCACGAGAGAAGGCGCCCTCCTAGCGCGCCGACCAGTGGGTCTCTTGGGAGCAGACGGCGCCGCACGTGTTCGCCGCAACCCGGGCGCGACGGCTGGTCATGGTTTACAATGATGCCGAGTGGACACGATCCGCAAGCCGCAGCCCTTTGCAGAGGCGCGCCTGGCACAGGGCGGTCGGTGCCGTCCGATCGCCCAAGCCGTGCCTGGACGCCCCCGTGCGGCCGGTGCGTTTTCTCGGTGTTTCCATGGATCCTGGCAAGCGGCCTCGCCGCGAAGACCGAGCGTCCCTGCCGCTGCCTGCGGGCTCCGCCCCAGCGCCTGCGGGCACGGCCCTGATGCCGCCGACATGCTGATGCCAAGCGGAGGAGGGACTCCTGCTGCGCCCGAATTTCCGCGTGCTCACCGTCTATCTCCTCGGAGTTTTTGTCGGAGCCCTCGACATGGGCATCCTTGGACCGGCGTTTCCGCTGATCGCGCGCAGCTTCCACGTCTCACTCGCCTGGATGGCCTGGTCCGTGACCACCTACAGCGTGACCTATGTCGCGGCCACCGTGCTCGCCGGCTCCGCCGGCGATCGGCACGGCCGCAAGCGCATGTTTCTCGTCGGCATCGTCGCGTTCGCGGTGGCGTCGACGATTGCGGCGCTCTCGCACGTCTTCTGGGTCTTCCTGCTCGCGCGTGCGGTGCAGGGTCTCGGGGCGGGTGCCGTCTACCCGAACGCCCAGGCGGAGGGCATGCGGCTCTTCCCGCCGGAGCGCCGCGGCATGGCGCTCGGGATCTTCGGCGCGGTCTTCGGCGTGGCGAGCATCGTCGGACCGAACCTCGGCGGTGCCCTGGCGCAATACTTCGGCTGGCCCTCAATCTTCCTGATCAACATCCCGATTGCCGCCGTGGTGCTCCTTTTGGGTATCGGCCTGCCGGAGTCGGAGCCGTCGCGGCGTCCCGCGCCGGACTTCCTCGCCGGCATCGCCTTTGCGCTCGTGCTGGCTTTTGCGCTCGTCTCGCTCGACGACGCCGGTCTCGTGCGCGTCGTGACGGTTCTCGCGGCCTTCGTGCTGCTGGCTGCGTTCATCTGGCGCGAGCGTCGACCGGAAGGCAGGCCGTTCCTCGACCCGCACGCGATGCGCGGCGTCTCCGGCGCGGCGCTGGTCGCGGGGGCGGCGGTGGTCGGCGTCGACATGTCGGCGGCGATCTTCGTGCCGACCCTGGCGCAGCAGAACCTCGGACTCAGCGTGCTCGGCTCCGGTGTTTCGATGATGCCCGCCGCGTTCTCCGCCGCCATCCTCTCACCTGTGGCGGGCGTCATGTCCGACCGCCTGGGTGGCCGAGGCGTTGTGCAGGTAGGACTGGTGTTCGCGGCCCTCGGCGGTGTGCTGCTCGCCCTGCCCGGCCTCAGCCTGCTGCGCTTCATTGTGGCGATGCTCGCGTTCGGCGTCGGCACGACGTTCACGATGGGCGGGCCCTTGAACCGGCTGGCGGTCGGGCTCTACCACGAGGAGCAGTCCGGGGAGGCGCTCGCGAACGTCGCGGTCTTCCGCTCGGTGGGCATTGCCGCGGGACCCGTGCTGCTCACGCTGGCGATGGTCTGGCACCGCTTTACGGGCATGTTCTCGGCGGTGGCCTTGATCTCGGTTTTGGGCATCGCCGTGTTCCTGCTGGTGCCCGACGTGCGCTCCGCGTCGCGGCAGGCGAGCGAGGCGTCGTAGCGGCCGCCGGATGGGGCGGCCGCGACAAGGCTTGGATGGGGGTGGCGTGGTGGCAAGGCGGCGCAGATCGCAGGACAGTGGTCTTCTGATTGCCGTCGAAGGACTCGACGGGTCGGGGAAGAGCACGCAGATCGAGCTTCTGCTGCGTCATCTCACGCGGCAGGGGCTGGCTGTCCACCGCAGCAACTGGAACTCGAGTCCCGCGGTCCATCCGCTGATCCGCAAGCTCAAGGCGGAGCGCCAGCTGACGCCGCACGCCTTCGCCCTCGTCCATGCCGCGGATTTCGCCGACCGCTACGAGCGCGAGATCCTGCCGCGGCTGCGCCTCGGCATCCACGTGCTCTGCGACCGCTACGTGGGCACGGCCCTGGCGCGCGACGGCGCGCGCGGCCTCCCACGCGAATGGATCGACAATCTCTACGGCTACGCCCGCCCGGCCGACCTGACGTTCTACTTCCGCGTGCCGCCGGAGGTGGCCGCCGCCCGCATCCTGCGGGGCCGCCCAGCCTTTTCCCACTACGAGGCCGGTCTCGACCTCGCGATCTCGGACGATCCATACGAGAGCTTCCTGCGCTTCCAGAGCCGCGTGGCGGCGCATTACGCTGCGATCGCCGAGGGGCAGGGCTACGACGTGATCGACGCCACCTTGCCGATGCGCGTGCAGCAGCGGATCGTGCGGGCGCAAGTGCGCCGGCTGCTCGAGGAGGGACCACGATGAGCGGCGAGGGGCGGCTCATCGTGGTCGAGGGCCCGGACGGCGTCGGCCGCACGAGCGTCGTGCGCCGCGTGCGCGCCGCGCTGGAGGCGCAGGGACTGCAGGTGGTCTACGTGCGGCTGCGCGGATCAGGTGGCATGCGCGCTCCGCTGCGCACGCTCCAGCGCCAGGCGGACATCTCCGAGCGCGCGCTCTTCCTGCTCTATGCCGCCGACCTTTCGGATCTTTGGCTCCACGCGATCGCGCCGGGCCTCGCGGCGGGGGCCGTGGTGCTCTGCGACCGCTACACGCTGACGCCGGTGGTGCGCCTCGCGGCGCGCGGCGTCGATCCCGCCTGGGGCGAGGACGTCCTGTCCTTCCTGCCCCACCCCGACCTGACGGTGGTGCTCGAAGCGGACGCGCGGCTGCGCCTGCGGCGCATGCTGACGCGACGGCGTTTCCTCACGCCCAGGGAGTCCGGCTTCGGCGCGACGTTCCGCCGTGACCCGCAGGCCATGCTGGTCCGCTACCAGCGTCAACTCGACGCCCTCTTTCACGGGCGGGTCGATGACCTCAAGGTGCGGGGGGTGGACGCGGCACGAGATCTCGCGCTCGTGGCGGACGATACCCTGGCGCTGGTGCGTACGGCACTCCGGGGCTTTGCTGGAGGTGACGCCTGATGGCGGGGGATACGGGCTCGATCGCCGCGGATGCGGCCGTGGCCGCGACCTGCGCCAAATACGGCAGTGACCGGCGGCATGGCGACCACGTCGCGACACTCGCCCGCCAGATCTTCGAGGCGTTCTCGCCGCTGCACATGCTGGACGGGCAGTACGAGCGCATCCTGGTCCACGCCGCCCTGCTGCACGACATCGGCTACTTCGTCGCCGCCAGGGGACATCACCGGCATGGCGCCTACCTCGTCCTCTATGACCAGGAGATGCGGGACTATCCTTTGGGGGATCGCGAGCTGCTCGCGGGCATCGTGCGCAACCACCGCAAGCGCCCGAAGCCGGCGCCGAAG